>JABABO010000307.1 GCA_014238195.1 Kordiimonadaceae bacterium
AACAGCGTGGCTGATCAGTATAATTGGTTGGGGTGTTGTTTCCATGATGCCCTACAAATACTCTTCTGCGGCGAAGGTTTATGTTGATACGGAAACGGCACTTGGGTCTATTGCCCGTAGTTTGAATATTGATCTTGATGTAATGCGGCACGCTGATGTTGTCTATCAAACCTTGATTACGCGCCCAAATTTAGAAAAAATTATCCGCCGTTCTGATTATTTAGATCGTTTTGCAAAAAATGATCAGCAAATGAATGATATGGTCAATCAGTTACAGAACAACATTAGCATCGCCGAGGGCGAACAAGGCATCTATAATATTAGTTATGAAAATGATGATGCCCGGCTAAGCGATTCTCAACGGGCGGAAGTCGCCAGAGCAGTTGTGAGTAATCTTTTAACGTTTGTGAACGAGGCATCCCTGCAAGATTCTAGTGGTGATTCTGGTTCGGCCTTAGAATTTTTAAATCGTCAAATTAAGGAATATGCCGATAGACTAGAAGCAGCTGAACGCAAACATGCTGTGTTTCGTCAGGAAAATATCGAATATTTAGGCGGCCAAGATAGTTTTTTAGGACGTTTTGAAATTGCTAAAAACGACCACAGACAAACGCTTAGCAAAATATCAGAACTGCAAGTGACGGTAGCGACTTTGAAAACTCAGCTGGAGGGTATACCGCCGACCATCCGCTCCGCCAGCCGTCAGGAAAGGGAACGCCGCGAAAAAGACCCTATTGAAGAGCGCATTGGTGATCTTGAAAAGAAATACGATGACTTAAAGGCAACGGGGGCGAAGGATATGCATCCCGATATCATCAATGTGAGATCGCAAATTTCTTCCCTGCAAACGCAGCTCGCAGCAAAGCGCAAACAACAAGAACAAGACCTACTTGATGCCGCAGCTGCTGGAAAACAGTCAACTTCTGGCATAGAAAGCCCTAATGCTTTATATGAAAAAGTGATGCTTGATCTTATTCAAACAAGCACAGAAGTAAAAACATTAGAGCGCAGAGCAGAAGAGCAAGCAGCTTTAGTGTTGGATATGGAAGAAAAAGCCAAAAAAGTCCCAGAAATTGATGCGCAGGAGCAGCGTTTAAAACGTGATTATAGGACAATTCGGTCACAGTATAATGAGCTGTTACAAGAAAAGCAGGACCAACAAATTCGCATCGATGTTGCGGATCAAATTAATAGTGATAGTGCGTTTCGCGTCATAGAACACCCTGAAACCCCAGTTAGACCCAGCGGCCCACCTCGGCAATTATTTTTAACTGCGACACTCATTGGCGGTCTGATCGGTGGCTTAGGTGTATCCTTCATTATATCCCAGTTGCGCCCTGTTGTCGTAACCGTGGAACAATTATCCAACAATTTTGATCTTAAGATTTTAGGTAATGTGTCCCAAGTGGTTTCAGACGAAGAAAACCGTCAAATGAATATGGAACTCCTGCTGTTTGGGTTGGTATCCGCTTTATTGTTTATAACTTATATAGGATTAGTGGCTTTAGATATTTTTGGTGCACTGATAATTGGTAATTAAGGTGAATAAAGACCCAATGGATTCAAACAAAAATAACGAGGATCAAGCAACGATTCCCAAAAATAGTGAGCCACGAAATAGCGAGGATAGATTATCAGGCAAAGACAAACCGTCTGGTGATCTATTATCAAAGGCAGTGGTGGAAGCTGAAACGCCTGCAAAGAAGAAAAAAGCCTTAGGTCTTGGTGTGCCAGGTGGGCTTGGTGCAAAAAAGATGACAACATTGCAAACAGGCCTTGGGGCGCGAAATCCAGATAAGCAGAAAGATGAGGCTAAAAACACCAAAGGCATGAGTTTAGTTGAAGCTGTCGCGTCTAAGTCCAATTTAAAGCATAAAGCTGTATCAGATAAGCCATTAGGGTTGGAACCCACCCGAATGAGTAGCCGAGAGACGCTTAGCCCTAATGATATTAATAAATCTGGGATAAAAACGGCATTAGCTGGTGGGGGCGTTTTGCAGCCAAACGGTCCTTTAAAAGCTGGTGGTAAAGACAAAATTCCAGCGGTCGTCGCTGAAGACGCCCAGAAAATTGATCTTATTGGATTGAAAGACGCTGGATATATCACCCCTGATATGCCACCAAATTTGATGTCTGAAGAATTCAGGCTCATCAAGCGTTCGATCATTAATGCTGCTTTTGGCGCTAGGGAAAAAACCAAGGTGAGTATAAGCAATCGGCGAAGTAAATCTAATATTGTGCTTGTGACAAGCTCTAACCCCAGCGAGGGTAAGACTTTTTGTGCGATTAATTTGGCCCTTTCCATAGCGACCGAGCAAGATATAACGGTTTTGCTTATTGATGCTGATTTTTCTAAGCCTGAGATTTTAAACCGTTTGAATATTTCGGGCAGTAAAGGCTTGATGGATGTTGTCGCTGATAAAGAGCAAGAACTAGGGGATTGTTTAGTTCGGACAAATATACCTAATTTGGTTTTACTGCCTGCTGGCCGGCAGCATAATCTGACCACAGAAATGTTAGCAAGCGAGCGCATGGTAGATATCATTCATGAAATGGCATCTCGCTACAGTGATCGACTGATTATTATTGATAGCCCGCCTGTCCTTGCTAGTTCAGCTGCTGCGGTGCTGGCGTCTTATGCTGGGCAATCGGTTTTTGTGATTGAGGCAGAAAAAACAACCGAACCGCAAATCAAAGAAAGTTTGAAAATGATAAGTGCCTGCGAAGATATTGGGCTATTGCTGAATAAAACTAAATATAATGGTAGTAACAAAAAGTTTGCTTCTTATTACGGCTATGGGGGCCGGTAAGAGTTGAACTGCTTTGCTCAATTTGTAGGGTTTCGAGAGACCTTGTCTATGCAGATCGCCCTTTATAATCAGCTTTGGTCTCCTGTGTATTTTATGCGGGCGGTGGTTTTCTGTCTGACAGGCATTTTTTCGTTTTCTAGCCCAGCTTACACACAATCATTGCAAATTGATCCACGATTAGACATGCAAGCCACATACACGGATAATGTCACCTTGCTTGAAACTGGTGGTACGTCTGACTATGTTCTGTCTGCGTCACCTGGCCTGAATATAAGGGGGAAATCGGCTCGCATTGAGGCTTCGGTTGATTATTGGTTTGAACAGCTTTGGTTTGGTCGGTCAGGGGAAACTGATCGGCGGCATTATTTATATGGCCTTTTGGATGCGGAAATATGGAAAGACCATTTAACAATGACAGCAAGGGCAGGGGTTAGCCCAACATTTCTTGATCGTCAACAAAGCTTATCGGGTAGCAGCGCTAACATAAGCACGAATAGACGAACCGTTCAAAACTATGCCGTTGCAGGTAAATATTCTGGCCGCATATCAAATTTTGCCAATATGTCCGCAAGCTATGAATTTGGTTTGTCCTTGTCGCCTGCTGATAACCTAAACGATGAAACATTACCGCTCAATTTTTCTGATTCTGAAACCCAGCGTTTTAGGGCTAATATCGGTTCTGGCAAGCGTTTTCGACATTTCGAGTGGGCTGTATCTGCGATGTCTCATCGTGTATCCAGAAGTTTGGACGTTAATAATTTCCGCAGTGATGTGTACCTTGCAGAAGCATGGTATAAACTTAATCGTAAGCTATCTTTTGTGGGTGCGGTCGGTGAAACACGGAATGATTTCGTCACTGATGCGCTGGGACAGCAAGGTTTCAAGTGGGATGTGGGAATGCAATATGTTCCAAGTTTGGCCGCCGATTTCTTAGTAAGGTACGGTAAAGAAGGCCAGCGGGAGACTTGGAACTTTAAAGCAAGCACCCTTTTCAATCGCCGCACAGAATTGAAAGTTTCATATATAGATATTTTGTCCGCGACTGCGCTTAATTCTAATGATGCCCTTAATGCCTATACATTAGATACGCGGCTCGGTATTGTTGATGGAAATGGCTTGCCAGTTGATGTCACCGATCCTAGTTTTTCATTATCTGATACAGATTTTAGATCAAAGACTTGGAAAGTTTTTTTGAAGTGGCTTCATAAGCGAGATACGGTTTATTTTAGTGGCTCACGTGAATTAAGAACATTTGATGATTTAACAAGGGGTGACTCGCTGTCTTGGAATATTGCAGCAGGTTGGGATCATAAAATAAACCCCAGAAGCGATATAGGTTTTAATGCAAGTTTTCGAAGAAGTTCTTTCGAAGGTCAAACACGCAAAGATGATTATATTCTTGCCAGTTTAGAATATAAGACTAACTTGTATCGTAACGTTATTGCGGCGCTTTCACTAAATCACAGTGAGCGCTTTTCTAATGTTGAGGGTGGTGATTTAGCTGAGAATGCGATAAGTTTATATATACGTTCAACCTTTTGAGCTAATATTAATGTGTATTAAAGTAATGAGACCAAAAGACTATGTATGAAAGTTTTTACAATTTTACAGGCAGGCCGTTTCAATTAACACCTGATCCGCGTTTTTACTTTAGCACCCGTACGCATAAAAAAGCTATGGCATACCTGACTTATGGTCTTAATCAGGGCGAAGGTTTTATCATTGTCACGGGTGATATCGGTACTGGAAAAACCATTTTGGTGCGGCATTTATTTGATACACTTGACCGCAATGAATTTGTCGCCGCGATGATTGTCAGTACTCAGTTAAGTGCGGAAGACCTGCTTCGCAGCGTTGTTGCGTCTTTTGGTCTTGATGCTCAGGCAGATGACAAGGGCCAATTGCTTGCCCGTCTCGAATCTTATTTACGCGAACAATATCAAATGGGTCGCCGCGCAATTCTTGTGGTGGATGAAGCGCAGAATCTATCAAATGCTGCATTAGAAGAAATGCGTATGCTTTCTAATTTTCAGGAAGGTGATACTGCATTGGTGCAAAGCTTTCTTGTCGGCCAGCCAGAATTCCGTGACCGCATTTTTACAGCGCCTGAATTAGAACAATTACGCCAACGTGTGATCGCAACTCATCACCTTGACCCCATGGAAGAAGAAGAACTGGGCGATTATCTTGTCCACCGTCTGTCTCTGGTCGGTTGGGACAGTGACCCAACGTTTACAGGGGAAGCTGTAGAAGCCATTTACCGACATTCTGATGGTGTCCCGCGGCGGCTGAATACTTTGTGCTCCCGCGTTCTATTGTATGGGGCTATTGAAGAAATTCACGATATTGATGCTGATGTCATTGATACCGTTGCCGCTGATATGGCTTCGGATGCTAAAGTAAAAGTACGGGGAACACAGCAACGTGCATCCTTCACGGCTAAAGCTAAGTCAAGTTTTAAAAAGGCACCTGTTGTTAGCGAGATGAACGACAGTGGCATACCCCTTGAAACTGGTCGCCATACGGCAGCATCGCTCTATTCATCAGAGGGCGAGAATAAATTAGCTGATGCAGACGAAGGGGGTGCCTCAGCATCAAGTGAGGACGCTGAGTCTAAAGAAATCATGCAAAGTCGCATTACACAGTTGGAAGAAATGCTTAAAAGCCAAAATGAGATGCTCAAAAAACTAACCTCAGTGATGGATAAAGCGTCTGGTGAAAAGGATGGGGAGTAAAGTTTCAAACCATGATTATACTGCATCCTTAGTTCCAACCTCTGTGAACTTTGACAATAAGCATGTCTTTTCCATCGATGTGGAAGAATGGTTTCAAGTAGGTGCCTTTGAGAATACGATTAGTCGTTTAGATTGGCAGGGCTTAGAAAGTCGAGTGGAACTTCAAACACAAAAATTATTATCTGTTCTGCGTGAAACTAGGCAGACTAAGGCAACCTTTTTCTGTCTTGGTGATGTGGCAAAACGCTTACCTCATTTAATAAAAGCGATTGCTGATGAAGGCCATGAAATCGCCTGTCATGGCAGCGATCACAAAAGATTATTTACCCTTGCCCCAGAAGAGTTTCGTTCCGATGTTTTAAACGCTAAAAATGCCCTTGAGGAAGCTGCAGGCCAGGCTGTCATTGGTTACCGCGCGCCTAGCTTTTCGTTAACAAAAGACACCTGGTGGGCGTATGAAATTCTTGCGAACTTAGGCTTTCAATATAGTTCTAGCCTGTACCCCATTCAGCATGACCATTATGGTATGTCCGATGCGCCTAAAACACCCTTTTACCCACTGGGCAATAGCAACAAATCAATTGTTGAGATTCCCATGTCGGTTTGTAAAATATTTGGTCGCAATTTACCCGCGTCTGGTGGAGGGTATTTTAGATTGCTGCCTTATTTTATCGGAAAGCATTTGTTTGCAAAAGCTGCGCGGCAAAACCAATCAGCAAGTATTTTTTATATGCACCCGTGGGAGGTAGACCCTAACCAACCCTTAGTATTTGATGCACCGCTGCTGTCACGCTTTCGTCATTATACCGGACAACGGGGTATGCTAGATAAAGTAAAAAAAATGCTCAAACACTATCAGTTTGGATCCATGGAAGATGTTGTTCTTGCGCCTTTGGTACGGCACGCTGATGGGCTATAAAGTTAAATATTTATGCGAGCTAGATTTCGGTCGTTGGGATGCGTTTGTTCGTAAACATCCAAGCGGTACATTTTGCCACCTGGCACATTGGAAATCTGTTTTAGAAAAAGCTTTTGGCCTAAAGGCACCGTATATTTACTGTGTTGATAGTCAGAATAATATTTGTGGCATTATGCCACTTGGTCAGCGATCTAGCTGGTTGTTCGGTAAAGCTTTAATTTCCAGCATGTTTTGTGTATATGGTGGGCCGCTCGTTTTAAATAATAAAGCCTTGGATTGTTTGATAAAAAAGGCTCAACAAATCCGCGCTGATAACGCTATTCCTGCACTGGAATTACGCACCCAAAGGGCGTTTGACCTAGGCGAAGGCTGGTTTACCGATTATCAAAAATCCGCAACATTTGTTGGTGAATTAGCGGAAACTGATGATAAAATATTGTGCCAAATACCAAGAAAACAACGCGCTGTTGTGCGAAAATCACTGAAAAATAGTTTGGAATGCTTTTTAGGACACCAGCACTTAGATGTGTTTTATGATTTGTATGCTGAAAGTGTGCGAAACTTAGGAACGCCTGTTTTTTCCAAGGCGCTATTTCAGGAGCTGGTTAAAGCATTTGGGAATGATGTAGAAATTTTGATCGTTAAAACGCCTAAAGGAAAGGCTGTTGCAAGTTTAATGAGCTTTTATGATGAAAACACAGTTTATCCTTATTATGCTGGTGGAATACCAGCTGCAAGACAATGGGGAGCACACGATTTTATGTATTATGATCTCATGTGCCGTGCGCGAAAAAAGGGGATTAAGTTTTTTGATTTCGGCAGATCAAAAGTTGGCACAGGACCCTTTAAATTTAAAAAAAATTGGGGCTTTACCCCAACATTTATGGAGTATCAATATTTTAGCGCTGACAGAAGCGAAAGGCGAGACATAAGCCCTGCCAACTCATCTTATACTGGGTTGATAGATTTATGGAAGAAATTGCCCTTACCAGTGGCAAGCTTTTTAGGCACTTTTATCTCAAAACATTTAGGATGATGTATGGCAAATATTCTTTTCTTGATGCACCGTATACCGTTTCCTTTGAATAAGGGGGAAAAGATACGAGCTTGGAATATTTTAAACCATCTGAACAAAACACATACGATCCATCTAGGCACATTTGTCGATGATAGAAATGATTATCAGCATGTTTCCTATATGGAAAGCCTGTTTCAATCGTCGTGTATCGTAAAAATCAGCTATATTGGGCAACGTATACGTGCGCTGGGTGGGCTGTTTAAGGATGCACCCCTTTCATTTGCGGCGTATCAGTCCCAAAGAATGCACAGATACGTAAATACGGTAATACAGGAGCAAGAACTTGATCTGATCTTTGTCTTTAGTGGTGCAATGGGTCAGTTTGTCCCCGTCGGTAATTATGATATTCCTGTATTTTTCGATCTGAATGATGTCGATAGTCAAAAGTGGTTGGCGTATGGTCGTACAAGCCGTTTTCCTATGCGGCAGCTTTATTTGCGGGAAGCTTCGTATGTTGGTTTGGCTGAAATAGAACTGGCGCAGCGATTTGGTAATGCAGTCCTCGTGTCACAAGATGAAGCTGACCTGTTTAAAGCGATCCTTGGTCGTGGTGATGCTGTGCAGGTGCATGCTGTCAGTAACGGCGTAGATTGTGAAAAATTTTGCTCCAAGCGTATCAAAGCAGATAAGCATAAAACTGAAAGCATTATTTTTTCAGGCGCGATGTCGTATCGTCCGAATATTGAAGGTGTTACATGGTTTGCACGCCATGTTTGGCCGCTGCTCCTGCAAAAATATCCTGACCTAAAGTTTATAATAGCAGGTGGTGGTGCTGGGGTTCATGTTAAACAATTGGAAAATATTAAAGGCATTGAGGTTCTGGGGTATGTCAAGGACATGGCAGAGACTGTGGATCAAGCAGATATAGTTGTCGCACCACTATTAACGGCACGTGGGATACAGAATAAAGTCCTTGAAGGTATGGCTATGTCAAAGCCCGTTGTCGCTAGTCCAGAAGCTTTGGAAGGGGTCATTTGTGATATTGGTGCCGACATTGTTTGCGCTGACGGTGCAGAAGACTTCGCCAAATCTATTTTGAAATTAATCGAAGACCCCAAGCAAGCCCGTATGATTGGTGAGCGTGGTCGTGCGTGTGTGGAGCGTCACTATAGCTGGGAGTCTACCTTTGAAAAATTGGATAACATATGTAATGGCTTGATGAATAAAAAAGAAAAAGGATTACTTGATAACTCATGATAAAAAACCATGCATAAAATTCATGAAATAAGTAAGGATAGTAGAAGCTGGCTCATGGGGTTTGGGCTTTTTTCGCTAGCCTTATGTTTGGTGACTTATGCTTGGTGGTCAACCGTGGCACACTGGCTTGAGATAGGCCTGAATCATGATACGTATAGCCATATACTGATTGTGCCATTTATTTCAATTTGGCTTTTGTATCATCAGCGGGACAGCTGGTTATTTTATTCGCCAAATACGGATATCTTATTCGGGGCGGTAGGGGTTCTAGGGGCAACGATCATTTGGATTAGCGGGCTGTTGCTTCATTTTAAATTCATTGAACATTTTGCCTACATTTCACTCTTGCTGGCCTTGGTTTTAGGCTTTTTTGGGCGTCGATTTTTTCAACACAATCTATTTGCGCTTTTGTTTCTTTATCTTGCTATTCCTTTTGGATATGATCTCATTGAACCTTTGCAGTTTCTGACCGCAAAAATAGTCTTATGGTTATTGGATTTGTCTCAAGTTCCATACCAAGCTGACGGTGTATTAATAATCCTTTCCAGTGGGTATTTTGAAATTGCCCGCGCTTGTGCTGGCATAAAATTCTTGTTCGCTAGTTTTGTTTCAGGCATTTTGTTGGCCTACTTAATAACACGCAATCGAATAAAGCAGGGATGCATTATAGGCGTAAGTATTTTCATTCCGATTATTGCTAATGCCCTGCGGGTTTTCGGGACTTTGATGATTGCGGAATGGACAGATGAGAGTTTTGCAAAAAATGTTGATCATATTGTTTATGGCTGGGGCTTTTTTGCCTTTGTGTTATTCATTCTAATTTTTATTGCTTATAAATTAAGTGATAAAGATGAACTAGAATCACGCATAAGCCAGTTCGAGGAAGGCACAATAGAAAAGTTTGACCTAGGAAAAGCTTACAGGTTTTTGGGTGTTCTAATAGTTCCTATTTTTGCGGCATATTTTTTCTATGAGGCACCACACCCACGCTTGGATAAATTCACCCTTCACAGTGCCATTGTTGGGCAATGTGAAACATGCTTATTTAGGCACTTAGAAACCCATAAAAGCGAGACGTTTTTTAGTCGAAAAACTATCTTAAATGCCAATGAAGTATCACACGGGTTAGTTAGACAGGGGGCAGATCAGATTGAATATCAAATTGGGGCGTTTTATAATAGCCAAGCCTTAATGGCAGATCGTGCACGTTTGCTGGGCAGGGGTTGGGGCGTACTGCCAGGATCATATAAAAGCTTATTATTAAATGACGAAAAATGGCATCGTTTTACAGCATGGAAAAATTCTGAGCGCCAGTATTTTTATGTTTCCTATAACTTAGGGGGCGATTATTATTCTAATGCTATGGTGTATAAACTGTCTTATGCCCTTAAGCGCTTGGCAGGGGCGCCTTTAAAGCCAAAATTATTTGTGTTATCAATAGATGGGCAACAAACAGCTGAAAACGCTGACAGAGCTATAAGTAAATTTATTCAATATGACTTGGATCATATCAATGAGTTGTTTGATAATGCCGTTACTTTAAACACAGGATCATTACACTAGATGTGCGGTATCACAGGCATCGTTAATAAAAACCCTTTAAAGCCTGTCGGTCAGAAGCTCTTGACCCAGATGACGGATAGTATTGCCCACCGTGGCCCAGATGGGGAGGGCTTTTATTATAATGGTGGTGTTGGCTTAGGCCACCGCAGGCTCGCCATCATTGATATTGCAGGCAGCCCGCAGCCAATGAAAAGCTTAGATGAAGGCTGTGTTATTACGTATAATGGCGAGGTCTATAATTACCAAAAATTACGGACTGAGCTTATTGCGCTTGGACATAAATTTCAGACAGATGGGGACACAGAAGTTGTTCTCAATGCTTACAAAGCTTGGGGTGAGGGCTGCGTTAATCATTTACGCGGCATGTTTGCCTTTGCAATATGGGATAACGCGCAGCAGAAGCTTTTTATTGCGCGTGACCGCCTGGGCATCAAACCAGTTCATTACCGCATAACCAGCGATGGTGCTCTTCAATTTGCCTCTGAATTAAAAAGCCTACTTTGTGATCAGCAGTTAAAGCGCAAAGTGCGTGTTGATGCCCTAGAAGATTATTTAGCCTTTGGTTATGTCCCTGACCCTAAAGTGATTATTGAGGGCGTACAAAAATTGGAATCTGCGCACTATCTTGTTTATCATCAGGGTACTGGCAAGGTTGACATAAAGTGCTACTGGTCACCAAATATGTCGATTGCGACAGAAGCTTGTGATCAAGGGGAGCTTTTGGAGCTTTTGGAGCAAGCGGTGCACATGCGTATGATCGCTGATGTACCTGTGGGGAGTTTTTTATCAGGCGGAGTGGATAGCAGCATCGTATCCGCATTAATGATGCGCCATTGTAAAGCGCTAGAAACGTGCGCTATCGGCTCAACTGATCCAAATTATGATGAAAGCGGTTATGCTCAAATCGTTGCGGATCATATTGGATCAAGTCATTCGCTTGATATTGCCTCGCCAAAAGACGAGCATACACTTAACTTATTGCCAGATATATTTGATGAACCCTTTGCAGATGCATCTGCCCTGCCAATGTACAAAGTATGCGCATTAGCCCGCCGCAAGGTAACTGTTTGTTTGTCAGGGGATGGCGGTGATGAGGTTTTTGCAGGCTATAGGCGCTACCAATTTCATATGGCCGAGGAAAAAATCAGGGCAGCATTACCAATATCTGTGCGTGGCAGTATCTTTGGTGCACTTGGGCGATTTTATCCTAAAATGGATTGGGCACCGCAGTTTTTACGCGCTAAGTCTACTTTTGAAAATCTTTCACTATCCAGTGCGCGCGCCTATTTCAATAGCGTTGCACGTGTGCCTGACCGCGATCGCTATAGGATTTTATCCCCTAAAATGCGCAAAATATTAAAAGGCTATCACCCGGCAGAGCGTTTCGATGAATTGGCGAGCGAAATTCAGGGCGCGGATCCATTATCTGTTGTTCAGTATATTGATCTTAAATTCACCCTGCCAGCAGGAATACTGACGAAAGTAGAACGCACCAGTATGGCAAATTCACTTGAGGTGCGGGTGCCCATGCTTGATCATAAATTTATTGAATGGGCGCTAAAGACACGTGCAGAATTTCGTATGCCC
>JABABO010000309.1 GCA_014238195.1 Kordiimonadaceae bacterium
GGCGTCACCTCAACCAATTCATCGTCATTGATATACGCCAGCGCTTCTTCAAGCGGCAGGATTTTTGGGGTGCTCATTTTAATGGCGTCATCCTTGCCAGAGGCCCGCATATTGGTCAACTGTTTGGCTTTTTGGACATTCACATCTAGGTCGTTATCGCGGCTGTGTTCGCCTATGATCATACCTTCGTATACTTCATCGCCGTGATTGAGCATGATAACGCCGCGCTCCTGCAAATAAAACAGCGCATATTGCACAGCCTTGCCGCCTGCTGTGGCGATCAAAACACCGCGCTGGCGCCCGCGAATAGGGCCCTTGTAAGCATCATAACGATCATAGGCACGGGCCATAATGCCAGTGCCGCGCGTATCGGTTAAAAATTCACCGTGATAGCCGATCAAACCCCGCGCGGGTGCGTCAAATGTTAAGCGCACTTTACCGCCGCCAGACGGCACCATGCCCGACAGTTCTGCCTTACGCAGCGACATTTTTTCAACCACAATGCCTTGATAGGCTTCATCCACGTCAACCTGCACGGTTTCAAATGGTTCTAGCTTTTTGCAATTTTCGTCCATTTGCATCACCACGCGCGGGCGCGATATTGCCAGTTCAAACCCTTCACGGCGCATGGTTTCGATCAATACACCAAGCTGTAATTCACCGCGCCCTGCGACTTCGAACGAATCTTTATTGTCTGTTTCAGTGATTTCTATGGCAACATTGCCTTCGGCTTCACGCATCAAGCGTTCGCGGATCACACGACTGGTGACATGCTTGCCTTCACGGCCTGCAAGTGGGCTGTTATTGACAGAAAACGTCATCGCCAGTGTTGGTGGGTCAACGGGGATTGATCTGATTGGGTCGTTAAGCGACTGATCGGCAATTGTGTCTGCAACGGTCGCGGTTGACAAGCCAGCGATGGCCACAATATCACCTGCTGTGGCGGATTCAACAGGCACACGGTCCAACCCGCGAAAGGATAACAGTTTAGAAACGCGGCCCGTTTCGATAATATCCCCCACGCTGTTGAGCGCATGGATGGGATCACCAAGTTTTAAGCGACCCGTTTGAATGCGGCCGGTTAAGATACGACCCATAAAATTATCGCGGTCAAGCAAGCTGACCAGCATTGAAAACGGTTGGCTTTCTGCACTGGTGCGCACGGGTTCGGGGGCTTCCACATGCACAACAATTTTTTCAAACAACGGGTTCAGATTTTCACGCGGGCCGTCAAGATCATCATCACACCAACCATCACGACCCGAAGCATACAAAATAGGAAAATCCAGTTGTTCGTCATTGGCATCAAGGTTTACAAACAAATCAAAACAAGCATCTGTTGCTTTGTCAGGGTCACCGTCGGGTTTATCGACTTTATTCACCACAACAATGGGTTTCAGGCCAAGGGCTAGGGCTTTTTGGGTGACAAATTTTGTTTGTGGCATTGGGCCTTCGGCTGCATCCACAAGCAAAACAACACCGTCGACCATCGATAAAATACGTTCCACTTCGCCGCCAAAATCCGCGTGACCTGGGGTGTCAACGATATTGATGCGCATATCTTTCCAAAGCACACTGGTGCATTTGGCTAAAATTGTGATACCACGCTCGCGTTCCAAGTCACCGCTATCCATAGCGCGTTCTTCAACCCTTTGGTTATCGCGGACCGTGCCGCTTTGCTTGAAAAGATTATCAACCAATGTTGTTTTGCCGTGGTCAACGTGCGCGATAATCGCGATATTACGCATTTCTGATGTCATGGGTCACCTGATTTAAAAGCCCTGAAACGTGCTTAAGAAAAGCATCTCAGGGCTGGATTTTTTGAATTGGGCGCCTTATAGGCTGTTTAGGAGGTGGCGGCAAGCTTTCATTGTATTAGGCATTGTATCAATCATTGCATCAGGCATTATATCTGCGCGGCACCATTTCAGAATTTCACAGGGGCTTCAATCAGGATATAAAATATACTTCGCTCGCTTAGCTTTAAAGATAGTCAAATCTGCCTGCCATGTGTCACGAATTTCAGTTTCGCTTAAGCCTGCTTTTAAATCTTTGCGCAACTGATCGGTTCCTGCGAGCGTATCAAGCCAATGAGGCTTTGTGAGAAATTCATCATAAGGCATTTTTTGTGACCAAGTGATAAACGGCTGCAAAGAAAACCCCTGTGTGGGGTCTCCGCGATAGTCATCGCCGTAAAGTGTCTTGTCAGCATGCAAGGGATGCAGTGCCCCAGCGCGGCTTTTAGGGGTGAAAGTAAATGCTCCAAATTTCGGCTGTAAGCCACCAAGTACTTGAAATGGGAAATCTGTTCCACGTCCAACGCTAATGCTGGTGGCTTCAAATAAGGCTAAGGATGGATACAGTCTAATCGCTTGGGCGTTGGGTAAGTTTGGGCTAGGACGCACAGGTAGCTCGTAAGACATATCGTGGCGGTACCCAGCCATATCAACCACTCTAAGATCACATTGCGCCCCATCTTTAAGCCAGCCTTCACCGTTAATCATCAATGCCAGTTCCCCCAGTGTCATACCGTGCAGCAAAGGGATAGGATGCATCCCGACAAAACTTTGAAAATCTGAGCGCAAAACTGGCCCATCAATATAAGCGCCATTGGGGTTTGGACGGTCAAGCACAATCAAAGGCGTGTCAAAAGCAGCGCAACTTTGCATCACATGGTGCAAGCTGCTCAGATAGGTATAAAAACGCACACCCACATCTTGCAGATCAAAGATCAGCGTATCAACGTCGGCTAACATTTCGTTCGTTGGTCCCTTATGCTTCCCGTATAGGGAACTGATCGGCAAACCAGTGGGTTGATCAATCCCGTTGATGATATGCTCGCCTGCGCTTTTGGTGCCGCGTACACCATGTTCAACAGCAAACAAACGA
>JABABO010000148.1 GCA_014238195.1 Kordiimonadaceae bacterium
CGTAGTACGGGCGGGGATCATTTACATTGTCGTTGATCATGGTTATGCAGTCTGCGTGCGCACCTTGATAATCGTTTTTAGCTAATTTCTGCAAAAAGTTGCTCATTTAACAATCTATTCTTTAGTTTCATCACTGTCACAGATTTATTGCAATATTATTGTCGTTAAGTGGGGCATTTTTGCAATAGAATATATGAAAAAGCAAAGGGATATGGCTTTTGCAGGGCACTGAAGCTTGCGTCTTTGTTTTATTCTGGACAAGCTTCAAAAGTGAACCCATCTTGTAAATGTTACAGTGCGGGAATGGTAATATTTAAATCTTATAAAAACTTAATGGGACATATCTTTTTAGACAAAGTTCTAAAAGGCAGGAGGATAAAAATGAAAACAATAATGGATTATAAAGGCCAGTTCAAAATGTCGGCAAGTTGCGCGGTGATAGCACTTGTTACACCTATGTTAGCTGGAGCTGCGAATGCGCAGGAAACTACCACATCTGCTGAGGTCGATGAGATTTTGGTTACGGCAACACGCCGTTCTGCTAGTGTGCAAGATGTGCCGATCAACATCGCTGCTGTTGGCGCAGCGCAAATCGAACAGCAGGGCTTCGGTGAAATTTCTGAAGTTTTACAGTTTGTGCCAGGCATTAACGTCATTGACCGTGGTGGTCGCAATGGTAATCGTATCATTGTTCGCGGTTTGAATGCTGATTCTTTGGGCCAAGGCTCTGCCAGCTTATCGGGTGGCACTGTGGCAACATACCTTGGCGAAGTGCCAATCTATATTGACTTGAAGCTGAATGACCTTGAACGCGTCGAAGTTTTGCTTGGCCCGCAAGGCACGCTTTATGGTGCTGGTACACTTGGCGGTGCGATCCGGTACATTCCGAAAAAACCAGATTTCACACAAGATGAATATAATGTACGCGGCGAAGCATACAGCACTAAAAACGGTAGTGGAATTGGCACCGATGCTGGTGTTACAGCCAATCATGCGGTTTCTGACACCTTTGCCCTGCGTTGGTCTGTTGATTATCTGAATGACCGTGGTTTTATTGATTACCCCTATGTTGTTCAGACACCTGGCGTTTCTAATCCTGACAATCCATCGGACTTGGACCCACAAACGGATCAAAACGGTGAAGAAGCGCTATCGGGCCGTCTTGCAGCGCGTTGGCAGCCAAATGAGGTTTTTGATGCAACGCTGACATATTATTTCCAAAACCGCGAAAACGAAGGCCGTACAACATCAGGCCACCGTGGTGTTTTACAGACAGACCGCTACGCATCACCAAGCCGTGTGCTGGAACCCAATGAAACGGAAGATAGTTTGCTAGCACTTGAAATTACCGCAGACCTTGGCTTTGCTGAACTAACATCAGCAACAGGACTGGGTAAGTACAAAGAAAACGGTCAACGGGATCAATCTGACCTGTTGTTTAGCTTGGAATATTCATACGAAACTTTCCCAACCTTTACGGCTTTCACGTATGAAGACCAAAAAGATGATTTCTTTAACCAAGAATTACGCCTTGTATCAAAAGCTGAAAGCAACTTATCTTGGATTGTCGGCGGTTATTATAATGAATTTAACACCTCCGCCAGCTCTTCAGAATTTACACCTGGCTATGCAGCTTTTGCAGGTTTTAATCGCCCTGATGATTTGGAATATTTTTCAGCGAATTCGCAAAAGCTTGTTGAAAAAGCGATTTTCGGTGAAATTGCTTACCAAATCACCGATGCTTGGCAGGTCACTGTCGGCGGCCGTTATTTCAAATATGATTTGGAAGCCCAGTCAACGGTTGATTTTCCGTTGTTTGACCCAGGTTTTGTCGCAGCGTCGCTTAGTGAAATTTCGGCCCGCGATGCAGACTCAACACTAGCACAAGATGATAGTGGGACATTATTTAAGTTTAACACATCGTACCATATTACCGATGATGTTATGGTCTATGGCACAATAAGCCAAGGATACCGCATTGGTGGGTCTAATGGCTTGGGCGAATGTGATGCCTTTGATCCCAACGGTACACAGGGTGCTTGTGCCTTAGCACCGGGGCAAGTCTATAACGCGGCGGGTGATACGGCACGCTTTGACGAACGCCAGTTTGGGCCTGATGAAACCACCAATTATGAAATTGGTGCTAAAACCACACTCCTGGATGGGGCGATGACCTTTAACATTGCTGCCTATGTTGTGAAATGGAAGGATGCACAGGTTTCATCCGCTACTGTGAATGCCAGTATTCCAATTACCATCAATGCGGACGGGGCTGAATCCCGTGGAATTGAGTTTGACACACAGTGGCAGGTTAACGATAACTTTAACTTGCGCGGCGCTTTCAGCTATACTAAAAGCGAGCTAACAGCCGATGTCCCTTCGCTCGTTCGTACAATCACACCGCCAGGTTTTGGTTCAGCCTTTGAAGATGGCTTAGACGGCGACCGTCTGCCTGGGTCTCCTGAAAAGCAATTTTCTGTCTTTGCCAATTATGATCAGCCCCTTGGGGACGGTAATACGCTACGCTATAATCTAGGGTACGCTTACCAAGGGGATATATTATCCCGCACAGGCAAGCGGGGCAGTAGTTTGACCCTTGATGGTTTTGGGCTGGCAAGTGCATCGGTAGCCTATGATGCCGATGATTGGGTTGTGACAGCTTTTGTTGATAATGTGTTTGACAAATTCGGTGAAACAGGTGTTCAAAGCACACGACAGAGCAATCAAACGGTGTTGACCCATACGGTTCGTAGTTTTCAAACCACTGTTTTGACACCGCGCACTATTGGCCTGCGTTTTACCTACACGTTTCATTAAAAACGCTAAATTTTCAAAGACTGATCGCAAATTTAAACACTGCTTAGATATGACTATAGCCAATTGCGGTGAATATTGATCACCTCATTTGGCTATAAGTCTTTGTGTCGGTTCGACTTATCCCAAAAGACATTGCGAATAATGAAATCATTATTCATTGGTCTCGCTATATCTAGGCGGTGTATTGCTATGCTTTAGGCAGGTCTATCACATCAGCGTCATGAAAAGCTTGCAGGCAATCTGCCGCTTGTTTGGTGGCGGCAACATCATGCACTCTTATAATCTGTATGCCCGACTGCATGGCTTTTATCGCTGCAGTGATACTGCCGGGCATACGGTCTTGGGCATTTTCAATGCCTGTTATCGCACCAATAAAACGCTTACGGCTAGCCCCAATCAAAACAGGGCACCCCAAATTATGCAAAAGTGGTAAGCCGTTTAATAGGCTAAGGTTATCCTGTACAACGCGCTTACCAAATCCGATGCCTGGGTCCAGTATGATACGGCTTTTATCAATTCCAGCATCGATACAGTCTTGCATACGATTTTCCAGATAGTCATACACATCAAACAAGACATCATTATAGTGGGGATTATCCTGCATGGTATCAGGCTTGCCTTGGGCATGCATTAATATAACGGGCGCATCGCACGCCATTGCCACATCCATACTGGCTTTATCGTATGTCAGTGCTGACACATCATTAATGATAGCAGCCCCAGCTTCTAAGGCTTGTGCCATCACAGTAGAATGCCGCGTATCAACCGAAACCATGACACCCGATTGCGCCAAAGCCCTGATAACAGGAATAACGCGCTGGGCTTCTTCACCTTCCCAAACGGGGGCGGCGCCAGGGCGCGTACTTTCGCCGCCAACATCAATAAGATCAGCGCCTTGCTTGACCATCTCATGGGCGCGTTTAATAGCATCATCCGTACCAAAATAATCGCCACCATCCGAAAAACTGTCTGGAGTGACGTTTAAAACCCCCATGATCAGGGGCTTTGAAAATGCTATTTTGTCTTTTCCGCTGTTCAACACTAATGGCGGGCGGTTTGCTTGCAAATTTTGAAGCTGCCTTTCAGCACTCGCCCTGAACATTTCAGGTAGAGTGTCTAGAATCTGTGCGATATTTTCAGTATAATGGACCCAATCATAGATACGCGCCCCATCAACACGCGCAATAATCCGCAAGCCATGCGCCCGTATACCAGTTGCCGCGATCGACAAGCCTTTGTCATCTCCACCAGCTTGTAAAAATACCGGGACAAGATATAACTGTGCGGCGTTTGGTATTACCGAAAGGGTGTTATGCATGGACTCTAATTATCTCACTTAGCCTTCTGGCTGCGGTTCAGCACCTGTTGGGTTATCTGAGCTGTGATCGGTACCTGCTGATGGCACTGCAGACGAAGCAGAGGGCGGCGGCGATGCACTAGAGTCATCAACGTCCGGACGGTCAATTTTCTCCCCCCTGATCAGGGCTTTAATTTCGTCACCAGTAAGTGTTTCATATTCTAACAAAGCTGCACCAATTATTTTTAATTGATCCAAGTTATCGGTCAGAATTTTTTTTGCGCGCGTTTGTGCCTCCTCGACAAAACGTTTGATCTCTTCATCGACCAGTTTCGACGTGCTAGCTGACATATTTTCTTGGCGTGCTACCGAATGACCTAGAAAAACTTCTTCCTCGTTCGCCGACAATAACAGCGGCCCCACTTTATCCGACATACCCCATTTGGTTACCATATTGCGGGCAAGGCTGGTGGCATACTGAATATCACCTGATGCACCACTGGTAACCGCATCATGACCAAACATCACTTCTTCGGCGACACGTCCGCCCATTGCCACAGCAAGATTGTCGTGCATTTTTTGGCGACTTTGGGAATAGGCATCTTTTTCAGGCAAGCGCATGACCATGCCCAGCGCACGTCCGCGCGGTATTATCGTTGCTTTGTGAATAGGATCAGACGTTGGACAATGCAAGGCTACTAGCGCATGCCCCCCTTCGTGATAGGCAGTGTTTTTCTTTTCTTCATCATCCATCACCATCGAGCGACGCTCAGACCCCATCATAACCTTATCTTTTGCGTCTTCAAATTCTTGCATCGAGACAATTTTCTTATCACGGCGGGCTGCTAAAAGCGCTGCTTCATTTACCAAATTCATCAGGTCAGCGCCAGAAAAGCCAGGCGTTCCACGCGCGATAGTTTTCAAGTCAACATCAGGGGCTAAGGGTACGTTCTTTATATGCACCCCTAAAATTTTAGTCCGTCCGTTGATGTCTGGATTAGGGACGACAACTTGGCGGTCAAAACGGCCTGGACGCAACAGGGCAGGGTCCAAAACATCTGGACGGTTTGTTGCTGCCAATATTATGATGCCTTCATTGGTTTCAAACCCGTCCATTTCAACAAGAAGCTGATTTAAGGTTTGTTCGCGTTCATCATTGCCGCCGCCAAGACCAGCACCGCGGTGGCGACCAACAGCATCAATTTCGTCAATAAAGATGATACAGGGGGCATTTTTCTTGGCTTGCTCAAACATGTCGCGTACACGGCTTGCGCCAACGCCGACAAACATTTCTACAAAGTCAGACCCTGAAATCGTGAAAAACGGCACATTTGCTTCACCCGCAATCGCGCGCGCTAGTAATGTTTTACCCGTACCAGGGGGACCAACAAGAAGTGCCCCTTTGGGGATGTTACCACCTAATTTTTGAAATTTCCCAGGGTCTTTGAGGAAATCGACAATTTCTTCTAATTCTTCTTTGGCTTCTTCAATGCCTGCAACGTCATCAAAGGTTTTGCGGCCTTGCTTTTCGGTTAACAAGCGTGCGCGGGATTTTCCAAAACCCAAAGCACCGCCGCCGCCGCCTTTACCCTGCATTTGGCGCATGAAGAAAATCCAAACACCAATAATCAGCAAGAAGGGTAAAATCGAATACAGTAAACCAGCAAAAAATCCGCTTTCATCTTTTACGACTTCAAGGGTAACATTCTTTTCAATTAAGCGTTCCACCAATTTGTCATCATACGGCATTATCGTGCGGAATTTACCACCGCCTACGTATTCGCCCAAAATATCTTGGCCTGTGATCTCGACACGCGAGACTTTATCTGCTTCCACTGATTCTATAAATTTGCTATAGGCAACCTCCGAGGCTTGTCCTGCACTATCTTTCGCGAGATTAAACAACCCAGCTAACAAGAGGCCGAAAAGCCCTAATAACAGCGCATTACGCATAAAACCATTCAATTTACTGTGCCTTTCATTTACTTGCTGCTTATTCAGTATTGGCCGCTTACCCATATTGATATCAAAGCCGCAAGTGTGTGCCTTCTGCATCTTTTACAGTCGAAAAATCTGCTTGGCAATAGATCAAACTTTACTGATTTTGCTTAACATTATTTTTGTGTATACCTAGATGTAAGCTAATCGTGCTGAACTACAAGAGATAAGCCATAAAAGATTAGTATTTTCTTTCATATCACCCAGTATTTTGCCATTATATCATGAAACAACGAATGATGTATAAATTTCCTAATTATTTAACCTGCTGGGTAACCAGCTTGCATACAATTCGTACAAGGTTTTTGTCAGGCCCTATCGTCGTTTCAGCGTGCAGCGGCAACCCCACAATCTGGTCACCATTGCAGATGGCAAGTTGCACTACCTTTAAACCATAGGGCATAGCGTGCAATGTTTTGGGTACTCGGTCTTGTTGTTTGAGCTGCTGTAATCCGACTTCACCAAGGGGACCCAGCGTGTATTGATTTGCCATAGAATCATTTAGGGGCTTGCAGATAATATCATAGATGCCATCATAAGAAGGGGCGCTGAGCGAGCACTTCGGTGACATATGGCTGAGTTCGCGGTAAAATAAAAACCCGTTACTGAACTTGCTTGCATGGTTCAAGTTATTTGGCATTCGACTAATCACAACACCGCCTAATGTCTGGGGGGTAAACTGGTCATCTTGCATCGCGGCAACCAAACGATCGACTGAACGCATACGCGGCGTGTAAGATAAGTCCCCTAACGTTTGTATAATTTCCGCAACGCCGCGCAGGATGGTTTCTTCGGGGGTATCTGCAAAACTTTCTGCTGATAATGTTACATATCCAAAAGGGCTAAAATCGGCAAACTCGCGCAGCCATAGTGCTCTATAATGGTCCAATGCTTTTCTCGTGCGGCGCATACGATTGGCAGTGCCCGCGATCGTTTCAATGTCCAAACCTTTTAGGGCAGCAGACGCTAAAAAATGGCGCACTTTCACGCGGTCAAAGTCAGCGTTACTATTGGATGGGTCTTCTAACCACCTTTTCCCCATCACAGTAAGGGTATGTTGAAATGTGCTCTTTGGGATGCCTAAAAAAGGCCGTAGATAAGTGACAGAGCCCATTTTTTTGCACTCAGGCATCGCTGATAGGCCATACACACCGCTCCCACGCATTAAACGCATTAAAAAAGTTTCCGCGAGATCATCCATATGATGGGCTAATAACACATAGGAAACGCCGTTGTCTTCGCACCATTCATTCATTAAATGATAGCGAGCATCACGCGCCTTTGCTTGTATGTTTGACTTTGGCTTTTCCTTGGGCCGCCAAGGTAGGGTAATATGATCACAACCAACACTGTTTAAAATGTTAGCAACAAAGTCCGCTTCTGAAGAGGCTTCAGGGCGCAGCCCATGATCAACTGTTAGGGCGAAAATCTTTCTGTGCTTTGAAGCCGGGACGCTTGTTAGGTTACTGGCAAGCAAGGCCAAGCACAAGCTATCCACACCGCCTGAAACGGCAACCGCGATTGAAGCACTATCTGGGACCCCCAGTTCTTGCAAGCGCTTATCAAGTAAGGAGGGTGTCAGGGTTAATGAGTGTTGTGGTTCAGATTTCACCTAATCAACCAATCATACGATTAGCATTTTGCTTGGCTGCTTAAACGCGCTGCACGGTTTTGTAAACGTTGGCTAGCCTCAGCGCTTGCATTATTAAATTCACGAAGGGCAGTACAAGCGTCACCCGCACTATCAAGCTGGATAAGGGCATCGGCTAAATCAACTAAGGCATCAGCGAGTTTCAGGTGGTTTGGGTGTTCGTCAACCAATTTCAAAAGCTGCTGCGCTGCAAGGCCTGGATTACCTTGACGTAACTGTATGCGTCCTAACCAGTAGGTGGCATTTGCAGCTAAGTCAGTCCCAGAATTGGCAGCCACGAACTGTTCTAATGCGATGCGTCCTTTTTCCAGATCATTTTTTGATACAAAAGCAAAGGCGTAGGCATATTGCTTAGCTGGCGTATCATCGGGTAATGAAATGACATTTGCAGGCTCAGAAATGGTTTGTTCTGTACCTACTGTTGACCCAGTTAAGGGCGGCGTTGACACTGGACTTGTTGCATCCTCGAAACGAAGTGCTGTATCTTTACGCAATAATTCCAGATCAGCAACTATTTTACGTTGGGCAAATTCCAGCTCTTCCAGTCGACCGGTGATTTGCCCGAGTTGTCGTTCTAATGAGCCAATTTTAACAGACATATCCGCAAGCAAGCGGCGCGTGTCAGGATTAGCAACAGGATTGTTGATTTCATTGGCCTCATCTTGTGTAATATTAACGCCATTCGCCCCAAATACACGGCGTTGCAAAGCCCTTAATTGCCTTTCTATACGGTCAAGTTTTTCATCCATATTGGTGGGGCTATTTTCAGCATGCATAGGGGATGTGGTAAGGCCGATATTCATTAAGCTAACGGCTAAAAACTGGCGTATTATTCTTTTCATCGTCATAGCAACTGTCTCTTTGTTTCTTTATTCCATAAAGGATAGAAAGAATTTACAGTATGATCATGCCTTATGGCAAAATCATGTCGCCCTAAACCAGTCTTAAATAAAACAGCCCCGTGCAAACCATTGCACAGGGCCTTATGCCTCACGCCAAAAGATAAAAACCGATCAAGCAAATAGGGTTACTGAATAACTGTAACACCACGGCGATTTTGGCTCCACGCACTGTTACCACTTCCACCCACTGCGGGGCGTTCTTTACCATAGCTTATGGTTTTAACACGGTAAGATGCAACACCAAGTGCTGTTAGGTAATTTTTAACGGCAGAGGCACGGCGCTCACCCAGAGCTAAGTTATATTCACGGGTCCCGCGTTCATCGCAGTGGCCCTCAACAGAGATTCGAACACTTGGATAAGCTGCTAGCCATTTTGCTTGTTTCGCGAGTAAATCACGGGCATCGGTGCTCAGTTCACTGCTATCGTAAGCAAAATATATTCGGTCACCAGAATAGCCCTCAAGCCCATCTGGGTTTCCTAAGCCAAATTCTTCGATTTTCATTTCTGCTTCTGTTTTAGGGGCAGGCGCAACAGGTGCAGGTGCGGTTTCAACCACTTCAGGTACTGAGGGTGCTGATGAAGCGGGTTTTTCATTTTTTTCACAAGCCGCGACCAACAAAGCTGTTGCAGCGATTAAAGCTAATTTTGAGCCTGAGCGCAATGATGTCATTATAGCTCCCTCCGAAGGAATGGGGTGATCTGGCCCCGTATGTTGCAAATATAACCATGAAATAACCACGACACAGAAATACACCAATTTGCATTGTCCCTTGCGCGCGGATCCAATTTTCTAAACCACTATAGAGGCGCAAGCTCAGATGATCAAGCGGTCAAAGCACCTCAAAAGCTTGTTTAAGCAAGATTTCTTGCACTTTTTGTGAAATTTTCATGACGAATGACCATCTGGGGAAGATTTCCTTGCTTTCCCGTATTTGTTACAATGCTATGGTTGGCACGTAAATGACTTGATAATCTGGCAAAAAGCCTTATGTCCTGAACTCGCGTTTTGTTAAAGGAAACACATATGTCAATATCTGCTGCTCTGCTTGCTAATCGTACCGTTCTGCGCTTAACGGGTTCCGAATCTGTTTCATTTCTTCAAGGGCTTGTAACCCATGATGTGGAACTTGCAAGCATTGACCGTAGTATTTATGCTGGATTATTAACTCCGCAAGGTAAATTTTTGTTTGATATGTTCATCACCTGCAATGCTGATGGTGATCTGTTATTGGATATTGAAGCTGCGCTAAAAGGTGAATTGATTCGCCGTTTAACCCTGTATAAATTACGCGCTGATGTTAGCATCATAGACGAAAGCACGGCGCTTGCTGTATGGGCACTGTGGGGTAGGGGTGAAAGCCAACTGCAAGGAACACCCGATCCACGATGTGAAAAACAAGGCAATCGTTTCATATTAGAGGCAGGTGCGTCTCCCACAGCAACCATTGTTGATTTTTCTAAATATGATCTCATGCGCATTCAAAATGGTTTACCAGATGGCAGCCGCGATATTTTGCGGGATAAATATTTTTGGTTGGAAACAAACGCAGAGGCACTGAACGGTATTAGTTTTAATAAAGGCTGCTATGTTGGCCAAGAACAAAATAGCCGCATGAAACACCGCACAACAATAAAAAAGTGCCTTTTACCCATCGAAATTCAAGGTGCAACACCCATTGAAGGCATGCAAATCACTACATCAGAGGGCAAAAAAGCAGGCGTTATTCACAGCACCTCAGGGGCGATTGCGATCGCCTATTTACGGCTTGAGTATATCGAGGGCAAACTTCAAGCCGGTGGACACACTGTGACACCAATCATAGTTTCAAAATAAAGCGCAGAATTTATTTGAAGTGTGTCTTTACTCGCTAGCGATGGCCGCTTGGGCAGCTGCAAGTCTTGCAATCGGCACACGGAATGGGCTGCATGATACATAATCAAGCCCAATATCATGGCAGAAAACCACACTCGCGGGATCACCACCATGTTCGCCGCAAATCCCAAGTTTCAAATCATTCTTAGTGCTACGTCCACGCTCAACACCTAATTTTACAAGCTCCCCAACACCCTCTTGGTCGATGGACACAAATGGGTCCTGCTGGAAAATGTCTTTCTTGACATATTCGTCTAAGAAACGCGCTGCATCATCGCGGCTGATACCAATCGCCGTTTGCGTTAAGTCATTCGTGCCAAAACTAAAGAAATCCGCAGCCTGTGCGATTTTCGCAGCTTGCAGGGCCGCGCGGGGTAGTTCAATCATCGTTCCAACCAGATAGTTCACCTTATGGTCTGATTCTTTGAAAACCTCAGTGGCAACATCGTCAACATGTGTGCGCAACATTGCAAGTTCTTTCTTTGTTGCAACAAGCGGGATCATAATTTCTGGTACGACCGTTTCGCCCGTTTCTTTTTCCACAGCAATCGCTGCTTCAAAAATCGACCGGGCTTGCATTTCGTATATTTCAGGGTAGGTAATCCCAAGGCGGCACCCACGGTGGCCAAGCATTGGATTAAATTCATGCAGCTCGTTCGCGCGGCGTTTCAGTTTTTTGATATCAATACCAATCGCTTTTGATACCGCAGCAAACTCTTCCTCCTCACGCGGTAGAAACTCATGCAAAGGTGGGTCCAGCAATCTGATCGTTACAGGCAGGCCGCGCATGATTTTAAAAATTTCTATAAAATCGCTGCGTTGCATGGGTAGCAATTTGGCCAACGCATCGCGGCGACCAGCAATATCTTCCGCCAAGATCATTTCACGCATAGCTATGATTCGCTCGCCTTCAAAGAACATATGCTCGGTCCGACAAAGACCAATGCCCTCAGCACCAAATTCCCGTGCCGTTTCTGTATCATTAGGGGTATCTGCGTTGGTGCGTACCTTCATTGTGCGGTAACGGTCAGCCCATGCCATCAAGGTTTTGAAATCCCCTTCCAGTTCAGGCTGAAGGGTTTTTACTTCCCCGATCATCACATCACCATTAGCCCCGTCGATAGTAATGACATCACCTAGCTTTAGTTCACGGCCCATACAGCGCATGATACCTGTTTTATGATCAATACGCAGTTGACCAGCCCCAGAAACACAGGGCCGCCCCATACCTCGCGCTACGACAGCTGCATGACTGGTCATGCCGCCGCGTGCTGTTAAAATGCCTTTAGCGGCGTGCATACCATGAATGTCCTCAGGACTAGTTTCCGTGCGGCACAAAATGACAGCACGGCCTTGTTTGGCGTACTCTTCGGCGGTATCAGCGTCAAAAACCACTTCACCGCACGCCGCCCCCGGGCTAGCAGGCAAGCCGCGTGTTAGGATGTCGCGGGGTGCGTCGGGGTCAAGCGTTGGATGCAATAATTGGTCAAGCGCCCCAGCTTCCACCCGCGTTACAGCCGTTTTTTCGTCTATTAAACCTTCCGCAGCCAGTTCAACTGCGATTTTTAGCGCTGCTTTAGCGGTGCGTTTACCAGCGCGGGTTTGCAACATCCAAAGCTTGGCGTTTTGCACAGTAAATTCAATGTCTTGCATGTCTTTATAATGGCGTTCAAGTTTATCGAACACATCAGCCAGCTGCGCATATACGTCTGGCATACTTTCTTGCATTGACAGCGCTTTGGCACCAGCCTCAAGACGGGCAGCTTTGGTCAAGTTCTGAGGAGTGCGAATACCTGCAACGACATCCTCACCCTGCGCATTGATCAAATATTCGCCGTAATATTCACGCACACCCGTTGATGGATTGCGCGTAAAGGCCACACCCGTTGCCGATGTGTCGCCCATATTACCAAAGACCATCGCTTGGACATTCACAGCCGTTCCCCAAGCTTCGGGAATATTGTTTAGCTTGCGGTACACTTTAGCACGTTCAATGCGCCAGCTTCCGAACACAGCCGTGATCGCCCCCCATAGCTGTTCGCGCACATCTTGTGGAAACGGCCTACCAAGTTCTTCCTCGGTCTTGGCTTTAAACGCTTCGGCTATCGCTTGCCAGTCGGATGCATCAAGGTCGGTGTCCAGATACACACCTTTGTCATCTTTATGGATATCGATTAATTCTTCAAAATGATAATGATCTACGCCTAAGACAACATCGCTGTACATTTGGATAAAGCGGCGATAGCTATCCCAAGCAAAACGTGCGTTGCCACTGTTTGTTGCAAGACCCAGCACTGTTTCATCATTCAGGCCAAGGTTTAAAACCGTATCCATCATGCCAGGCATAGACACCCGCGCACCAGAGCGCACAGAAACCAATAAGGGATTTGCTGCATCGCCAAAATTTGCACCAACACTTGTTTCAATATCCGCAATAGCCGCGTCAATATGACCAGACAGGTCCGCAGGATAGTTTCTGTCATTATCGTAATAATAGGTACAGACTTCTGTAGTAATTGTCAGGCCTGGCGGGACAGGCAGGCCAAGTGCCGCCATTTCAGCGAGGTTAGCCCCTTTGCCGCCTAACAGATTTTTCATCTCGGCGCTGCCTTCTGCTACGCCGTCACCAAAGCTATATACCCACTTGGTCATTGTATGATCTTCCAACTTTTACGCCGTCCACTATATGGACGGTCACAGATAATATCATGGCTGCTGTTGTTCCTGTTTAGCGGCCAGTTCTTAAGAATTTGCCTATTTACAAACATGCCTATAAATTAGTCCACCTTTTAGCCCTCAATGCAACTAAAATCAGCAACGGTATCAACTGCCAAACGGATACTAGCAAGCAAATTTAGACGGTTCATCCGAACTTGTGCATCATCCGCATTCACCATCACTGCGTCAAAGAAAGTGTCGACGGGCGCACGCAAGCTTGATAGGGCTGCCATCGCGGCTGTGAAATCCTCCGCTGCTACGGCTTCAGATGCCGTATTGCTCGCTACGTTCAGCGCTTTGAACAACACACTTTCATTTTCATCGATGAACAAATCCGCATTGACCAAACCGTCATAGGCTTTAGCGTCTTTCTTTTCTTCGATCTTCAAGATATTGGCGGCGCGTTTATAGCCTGCGAGCAGGTTGGCGCCATCATCGCTATCAATAAATTGACCAAGTGCATCAACGCGGGTCAAAACCCTTACAAGATCGTCATCACCCGAAGCTGCCACAGCATCAATCAAATCATGACGCACACCTTTATCACGTTGCTGGACTTTTAAACGGTCATTGAAGAAAGCTATAAGATCAGCAGACACATCAGAAAATTCACCATGATAATTCCTTACTGCTGATGCAATCATATCAGATAATTTCAACCGCACATCATTTTCCAAAATCAAGCGAATCACCCCTAGGGCAGCACGGCGTAAGGCGTATGGGTCTTTTGATCCTGTTGGTTTTTGGTTAATGCAAAAGAAACCCACCAAAGTATCCAGCTTTTCGGCGAGCGCCACTGCAATGCTGACAGGCGCACTTGGACACATATCACTGGGGCCAGCTGGGGCGTAATGATCGCGGATGGCATCGGCAACCGCTGCACTTTCGCCTTGTTTGAGGGCGTAATAACGGCCCATCACCCCTTGTAATTCGGGAAATTCATAGACCATGTTAGATGTTAGGTCGGCTTTGGCTAACTCTGCTGCGCGCTCAGCGTCTGCTTTATCACAGCCATCAATATATTGGCTAATTTCCCCTGCAAGGGATTTAATGCGGGCTACGCGATCAGCCACAGTTCCAAGGTCTACATGAAAGACAATATTCTTCAGGGCTGGCAACAGGCCATCCAATGCGCCTTTCAGGTCTTGGTCCCAGAAGAATTTTGCGTCAGACAAGCGGGCGCTTAACACCCGTTCGTTACCCCCCGTGACCACACTGCCATCGTCTGATGGCGTTAGGTTGGCAGTGAAAATAAATTTGTTCGCGAGTTTACTTGTTGAAGGATCGCGAGTGACAAAATACTTTTGGTCCTTGCGCATGGTCAGGACCAAAACGTCTTCTGGCACATCCAAGAATGAAGCGTCAAAGGTTCCGATCATTGGCACAGGCCATTCCACTAGCCCCACGACTTCATGCAGCAAGCTTTTGTCTTCAACCAGTTCCATCCCTTCGGATGCGGCCAACTTAACAGCATTGTCATAAATATGTGATGCGCGGTCCTCGGCATCTAAAATGACTTTATGGTTCAGTAGTTTTGTTTGGTAATCAGAAAAATCAGTGACGCTAAAGTGTTTTGGCGCCATAAACTTGTGCCCCTGTGTCATGTTACCAGCTTTTATACCGTCAATATTGATATCCACCACATCAGTGCCGAACAAAGCGATAATACTGTGTAATGGGCGTACCCATTTTAGCGTTCCACTGCCCCAGCGTTGACTTTTTGGCCAGGAAAAATCGCGAACCGTTGCTTCAATCGCTTCGGCAATGACATCACGGGCCTCACGGCCAGGTTTTTCGATTTTGGCGTAATAAAACGTGCCTTTCTTTTCAGTGCGTTGTTCTAGGTGCTCCTTAGTCACACCAGCACCGCGCATAAAGCCTTCTAAGGCCTTGTCTGGCGCATCCGCGCGGGGACCACGGCGTTCCTCCGATATGTCTGGCGTTGCTGTTGGAACATCCGTTACACAAAGCGCTAAGCGGCGCGGTGTTGCATACGCACTCGCAGTTTTAAACGTTAAACCAGCCGTAATCAGCGCATCGGTGATCATTTTTTTCAGGTCATCCGAGGCCTTTTTCTGCATACGGGCTGGAATTTCCTCACTAAATAATTCGATAAGAAGATCAGTCATAATCTTAACCCTCCCACCCGAAATCATTACGCCAGCGTTGTTCATTCTTTGTGATCCAAACCTCGCAGCAGCCCTTAGCAAGGTCCCGCACCCGACCAATATAAGCTTGACGTTCGGTCACTGAGATCACACCTCGTGCATCAAGCAAATTAAAAGTATGTGATGATTTGATGCATTGCTCATACGCAGGTAATGGCAGTCCAGCTTTCAGCAATTTTGCGCATTCTTCTTGGGCTTTGCTGAAATCGCTAAATAATTTTTCCGTATCGGCTATTTCAAAATTATACTGCGATTGTTGCCGCTCGTTTTCAAGGAAAACATCGCCGTAACTAAGGCCCGCACCGTTATAGTCAAGATCATAGACATTATCTACGCCTTGCACGAACATCGCTAAGCGCTCCAACCCATATGTCAATTCGCCAGACACGGGCTTACAGTCATATCCCCCCATTTGTTGGAAGTATGTATATTGGCTGACTTCCATACCATCACACCAAACTTCCCAACCAAGCCCCCAAGCGCCAAGCGTTGGGCTTTCCCAGTCGTCTTCCACAAATCGGAAATCATGTAAGTTATTATCAAGGCCAATAGTCGCTAGGCTGCCCAAATATAGGTCCTGCATATCGGCTGGACTTGGCTTCAAAATCACCTGAAACTGATAATAATGCTGCAAACGATTGGGGTTTTCACCGTACCGACCATCGGTTGGGCGGCGGCAGGGCTGCACAAAAGCAGCATTCCATTGTTCAGGCCCTAAAGCTTTTAGTGTCGTCGCCGTGTGGAATGTGCCTGCGCCCATTTCCATATCATAGGGCTGTAAAATAGCGCAGCCTTGTCGTGCCCAATAGTCCTGTAACGTTAAGATAATGTTCTGAAAAGGCATTCCACCCTTTTTATTTGTTTGTGTCATCAGACAATGCACTCTCGCTGGGGTCAGATCATGTAAATTATGATTAAAATGTTGCAGGGCAAACTAACGGTGTGTGTGGCACTGGTCAAGCATCAGACACGCATAAGCCTAAGATATTCCAGATTATTATCAAACTAATAGCCAAATGCAGTGAATATTGATCACCACAATTGGCTATAAGTTTTTGTGTCGGTTCGACTTATCAATAAATAATGCACTCATTATTCATTGGTCTCGCTATAATAGCCAAATGCAGTGCATTTCTATTTCAATCGGCACTGCCCGCTAGGCCGTTACGATGATCGGGTTGCCTTTGGTAACCACGATCGTGTGTTCAAACTGGGCACCAATACCACCGTTATCAAGCCGAAGAGTCCACCCATCATCATCTTCAAAATAGCCTGAACTTTGTGTCGCGAAAAAAGGTTCAATGGCAATCACTTGTCCTTCAACCAGTTTATCGCGGTAATTTGGGAAAAACTGGCTGGGAACATCTGGGCTTTCGTGTATCCAATTGCCAACACCATGTCCATGTAAACCCGCTACAATATTAAAACCATGTTTATTGGCATCTTCGGTGATTACTTTGCCTACAGCATTAACAGGCGCACCCGCACGGGCCGCAAACATGCCTTTATGCTGCGCAGCTTTTGTGACTGCCAGCAGTTTTTGCGCGGTAGGGCTAACATTTCCGACGGCAAAGCTGGTGCCATTATCAGCAAAGACACCGTCTTTTTCGGCGGAAACATCAATATTGACCAGCTGCCCTTCTACCATCGGCGTATTGTTGGGAATTCCGTGGGCCACTGCATCCCCGACACTGATGCATGTGTGGCCCGGAAATTCATACGCGACTATGGGTGCAGACCGCGCACCGCGTTCCGACAACATCTTGCCCGCTAATTCATCAAGTTCAAGTGACGTAACACCAGGGCGCACTGCCGCCCCCATTGCGGCAAGCACGTCACGCACGATACGACCGCTTTCTTTTAGCTTTTCAAGCTGGGTGTCATTTTCGATTATCATAGATTGCCGTCACGGATTTTTTCATGGTGACGTATCACTTCTTCGATTACGAATTGCAGGAATTTCTCACTGAATTCAGGATCAAGTTTAGCGCTTTTTGCTAGTGCGCGCAGGCGCTCAATCTGCTTACTTTCTCGGGCTGGGTCCGCGGGTGGTAGCTGGTGCTCTTTTTTGTAAAATCCGACTTTTTTAGTAATTTTAAAGCGCTCCGCTAGCATGAATATCAATGAAGCATCAATATTATCAATACTCTCGCGGTATTCCTGAAGCTTTTGTTTATGATCAGTTTCACTCATAACAAATTCCTATAAACTAAATTTTTGCCCTATAAACCAAATTTTTGCCAAGCGATGCGCTCTTCAATGGCGGCTAATATCCCATGAGCAAAGCCTTCACCTGTTTTTAAACCTGCGCCTTCTAGTCCTTGCCCTGAGTTTGACGCCCCTAAGTTTGACACTATGGTCTGCATGCTCAGCAAGCCAGAAAGTTTTGATTTCTTTTCTTCTATCACGTGGAAAGTAACTTTTTCACCAAAACGTTCGCGGCATACACTGCGCAAATCACCAATACCATCAACAAGACCTAGTTTTACAGCCTCGGTCCCTGTAAAGACATCACCAGAAAATATTTTCCCGCGAAGGCCTTTTAAGCGCTTACCACGTCGTCCCCTTACAAAGGCCTTAAATTGTTCGTGAATTTCATGTTGAATTTCCTTAATGCGCGCCACGTCTTGATCGTCTTCTGGTGAAAAGGGATCTAACATTGCCTTGCGTTCCCCTGCTGTATAAAGCCTGCGCTCTACACCAATTTTTTCCATCACCTGTTGAAACCCAAAGCCGCTCGCTATCACACCAATAGACCCAACCAGCGAGGCTTCGGCTGCGAAAATTTCATCACCAGCAC
>JABABO010000310.1 GCA_014238195.1 Kordiimonadaceae bacterium
CACCCGCACCACATCACCGTTTACTTTTGCCGACACCGTGTAAGGCGCGTCCTCAGCAGCAATAGGGTCTGTGCGATAGCTAATCTGCCCCGTCGCTTTGTCAAAATAGGCTTTTTGGGTTTTCTTGTTAACCGTCCAAAGGTCACTATTCGGGTGGCTTTTAGCCAGGTCATAAAAGGCCTTCGCCACACGGTTCTTCTCACCGCGTATGATGGCTTCTTGGCCCGCCATAAAAATATGTGGGATAATTTCGCCCGCGCGACTCTTGCGGCCAAAGGCGTGCTTAAATTCCTTGCCCTTAACGCTTTTGCCCGTGCTGGTGTTCACTGAAACCGTGTCTAGCTCCGCCCCCGCCGTCATCTCAGCAGGGCCTTTAAGCGGCACATAGTATTTCCAGCGTTTTTTTAACTGTGCCGCTTCTGTCTCGCTCAGCAGGCCGTCATCGACCCTTGCTTGCAGCATGGCCGCTTGGAACCCATCAACCCGCGTGGCAAGCTGCTTAAGTTTTGCCTCCTTACCACTGTTTTTAACCGCTTGCAGTATGGCCGTGGCTTCACTGTCGGTCATGCCAGCGCCGCTGCCGTCCGCAAATTCAGGGTTAATCGAAGCAATATAGGCGTTACGCTCCCCAGCATGGCGGGCATACAGGTATGTTTCTAGCTCGTCCATGCTGACACCTTGCGCCGTCATGTCATCGATTAACGGTTCCAGGTGCAGATCTGTCATGTCATCCATCCGTGCGCCCACACGCCCCGCATACAGGGTTTCCTTCATGTAGGCATCCATATCCTCGCTCAACACGCCGCTCTTGCGCTCAATCTCACCTTGGATACGCCGCAAGGGCAACATGCTGTCCTGCACACTGTGGCGCAGGCGGTCAAATTGTTCTGCGATGGCCCGCTTGTTGCTCGCAGCCCTGACACGCTGCCATATTGGGGCTTGAGTTTCCCGCAGCAGTTCAACCGCGCTGGCATTCGGTTGGCCAAAGTCTTGCGCCAGCATGGTGTGTGATTTTTCCCGCAGCGCAAACTTTTCGCTCTGCTGTTGCTCCTTGACAAAATCCTTTTTTGTTAATATTCTTCTACTTGTGCTCGATTGTGAGACTCCCGAGGATTGGTCTTGGGACCAGTGTAACAATCGGGCGCTTTTTTCTTGATCAATATAAACCACACGGTCTTGCTGTTGGGCTGCTTTTAGCCAATTCTCTAAGCGAGATTTACCAAATGCTGTAAGCACCAGATCAACTTTATTACGGGATAGTGTTATGCTTGGTCTAACCGCAGCTAGCATACGTTCGCCGTCATTGTTACGGGCATCCAGAACATGCACGAGTGATTTATTTTCCTTATCATAAACAATCATAATGGGGTCAGTGATTAATTCTGGCAGGCGTTTAACCACTTCGGTATCGGTCGCTGCGCCATGCTTGCCGCGCAAGACCTTGTTCAATTCAGTTTGCTTCATGACAAGGGGTCGCCGTGGAAACCCTAACCTGATTAAAATGGGATGACCTGTTGCCAGTACTGGAATTTCTGAGATACTCGTATCATTAGCTAAAATTCTATCAATATCCTTGGCAAATATACGCGCTGTAGGTTTGCGCAGCGCAAACTTTTCGCCCTCAGCCGTTCTCTCAGCCGCCTTTTCAACAGACGGGTCAAGCTGGACGGTGCGGAAGCTTTCAAAATCATTCGGCGGTGTTACCTGTTCCCCTGCTTGGACGCGGCTGCCAACCTCCCCCGTCTCGACGGCTCTGAACACGTCCGCACTGCTGATAAAGCCTTGCCCCCTTAAGGCACTGCGAATACGCTCAAATAATTGTTTCAGCTTATCAAAGGCACGGCGGCTGAACAGTTCAGGCACCTTGGGGCCAGTGCCTGCCGCCCAGTCCGCATAGCTTTCCGCAATCGCTTCTTCCATCAAAGCGTCTTCACTTAAGTTCTGGTCAGCATACAGCTTGCGCACCGACTTTAAGCGGCGTTTGCCTGTCATCTTTAGGGCATTCCATTCAGACGTACTAAACAGGCCCAAATCGCGCAAGGCGTGGATAATCTCGTGGTTTAGGGTGCGCTTTTTGTCGCCAGCATCCAGCGCCACCTCGATCAAGCCGCGCATATAACGGCCATCGGCATCAACCTTTTGCCCCGTGACAACACTGTAAAAATCATTCACCAGCTTGACACGCACTTTATCGTCAAGTTTTACCTCAGCCAGCCGCGCTTCAAGCTCTGCTTTTGCTGCCTTAAAATCAGCAGGCTTTCGTATGTCATTCAGATCATCAACAAATTGCACGTTGATTAAATCGTCTTTTTGGGTTAACCTAGATTTATCCGAGGGAGTTTGGACGACTTGATTAGTTTCAAGCCCTGTCTCTGACTCTTTTGGCTTAGAAGCCCTGTCACCTCCTCGGCCCCAGTCTTTGTTTGCTGGCAAACCCTTGGATGCCGCAGGGTTTCTTACTTTCGGGTCATAGTCCCATGTCAGATTATAAAATTTATTGCCACGACCATCTTCAAAGATTGTTACCAATACTTCTTTGGATTCGCCTGCCAGTTCCACTGGGGTTAGTAATTTGTGAAAGAATTTAATGTTTTTGTCATCGAATTTATCATTTTCAACTGTCTCAATAAGTACACCCTTGCGAATTATTTCTGGTAACTTGATAACAAGCTTTAGTTTTTTCTTTTGTGCGCCAGACGTTTTAAACTTTCCAGCCCCTTTATCTGAAAAATACACATCACCAAGTACTGGATGTGCCACACGAGTGCCTTGTAAATTTTTCTTATAAAAATCATATGCAGCGTCTTGAATTTTTGACTTAGCATTGCGCTCATTTAATTCTTTACCCGTCAAATAAACTGTTGATCTCTTGCGGCGCTGCAACTTGCTGCGATCATCGGGCGTCTGCCCATCCTTCTTTAGCTGATAAATCTCCTTCACGCCGTTATCGGTTTCACGCACTTTCAGCTTCTGAAACAATTCATCAAAGGCTTTGTTTATTGTTTTGGCCTCAACGTCTGTGGGGTAAGGGTAATCCTGATGATCATAGGTTTCTTGGGTCGCAACATTGGCTAGATAATCATTTTTAACCCCTTGTTCGGCTAGCTTATCAATCACGTAACGCTCGAACGTGCGCGCGGTCAGTTCTCTCACCGTTGAATAATGATCCTTGGTGCGGGTCTTGTCTAAATTTTGACTGCGCTTTAATAGGTTACTTCCTTGTATGACCTCGCGTATATTTTGAAACGCCTCGACAACTTCCATGCGCACACTATTGCCGCCGCCCATTGCACCCTTACGCGCCCCTTCGCTTAGATAATCTTTGGTATGCGACTGACTGCCAAAATAATTATCAAGCGCGTGCCACCATTCGTGCGCCAAACTGCCCTTACCACCTGTTTTTGTTAAATTGATAACAACGCGGCTCGGCTCAAAATGTGCAGCAACGTTGCCGCCCCGTCCCCTTGCCCCAAAAGCAAGGCCAAGCCCCCCTTTTAGGCTTAAGGCATCGCGGGGAACATTGATCACATCTGCCATATCACTCAGGGCATCAAAGGCATCATTCAGGTCATCACGGCGGCGGTCTTGTTCGACCCAGTTGCCAAACTCAACACCCCGAAAACGAAAGGTCTTGGTAAAGGTGTCAGGGGTTGTGTTTGCCCCACTGCGGTGATCTTTGCCCACGCGCGGCTGATTGGTGTTACTGCGCATGTTTGGCAGTTTTTTCTTAGCTTTGAGTTCTTCAAGTAACGCACTTTCGTTTTCATCCAAATATTGCGCCGCTTCAAGCCGTGTATCAAAACTCTTTAGCGCTATATATTTTCGTGACGCAACCTTTTTGCCGATATAATATTTTTTATCATTACGGTTTATCCAAGTATCCAGTTTGGTTTGCTTTGTGTTAGGCGCGGCCTTTTTTTGCGCCAGAACGCTATCGATCACTTTTCTTGCGGCATCCAGTGTTTCAGGCAAATTCTTAGACACTGTCGTGTTATCAGCAATCGAGCCATTGTAGGATAAATAATGATTTCCCATCCTGTTTTTGATGGCATAACCCTTTACCAGTCTTATGTCTTCAGGCGGCAAATCCTTAAACAACTCAAAGGCACGCGCGACGTCTCCCTCCCCAAAGCGCTTAGAGCTTTTTAAGGCCGCCAGAGCTTGGTCAACAGGCATCGTGCCATCTATTATCGATGCGGCACTTTTGCGAACATCGTCTATATGATCTGCCCATGACGATACATAGTGCTGTTTTGGCCGTTTCGGCAACTGCTCCCGCATGAGCGTTACCAAGTTTAACGCTTGCGGGTCTACACCTTCACTCAGAAGTTTTTTATAATTTGGTAGTGGGAATCGCTCCGCAAAGGTCGCTTTTTTGTCATGGGTCATGTCTTTGCGTAATTGTAAGGCATAAGCAGCCTTGTCTTTTCTCGCGCCGCCGATCTTCTCCCCGAAATCATCAATCACCCCAGAATCAGCAACTGGTGCAGTGTCTTGAACGGGCTGTGGGTCAGGCTCCTGTAATACAGGTTGTACAGGTTCAGTTTTTAAAGGCTCAGGGGCGGGATTTTGTACTAATTTTGGTACTATTTCGGGGGTTATGCCTGTTTTTTGCACAACTTCTGGTGCAGTTTTTGGCGCAACATCTGCAACAGGTGGCGCGGTTTCCAGCCTGCGAAACGTGCCTGTTTTTATGTGCTGCTCGCCAATCACTTCATGGCTTTCACTGTCATACACGGGTTCCCATTCCGCAAGGGTGGGGGCCTGTTCGCTGGGGGCCTGTTCGCTGGTGCTCTGTTCGCTGGTTTCCTGTTCGCTGGTGCTCTGGGGCGTGTTGGGGCTTATGGCCGCGTCACTGCCATCCGCTTCATCCATCATCGCCTTGCCCGCGCTGATCAGGTCCGTGGGGATAGGGCTTGCAATATCTGCCGCAGTTACATTATCAGGCACATTCTCAGGCACAGGGTCTGGTGTAACGGGGTCTGGGGTAACAGGGTCTTGTGCCGCTTCTGGTGCTCCATTAGGCGTATCAGGGCGCTGTAAACGGCCTTTCAGCATTTGGCCGCCAACTGCCGCCACTTCAATAGGCGCTGTGGCTAGGTCTGCGACCGATTCCATCACAACCTCACCCCAGTTAATTTTACCGTCTGTCGCTAGCTGGGCCAAGCCTTCCCCCGTCCCCGCCAGCGTGGGCTGCAAGGCGGCTTGTGCGGCCAAGGTTTTTAATGTGCTGCCAAACGTTTTGCTGGCAAGGCCGCCTGACAAGGTATCAAACGCCCCAATGATCGCCCCGCGCTTAAACCCATGCAATTCCGCCTGCTGCATCAGGTCTTGATCAAGCAATGTTGCTAAGGCTTGCTCAGGGTCGCTCAGGTCAATGCCTTGACGCTCGATAAATTCCGTTGCCGATGCATAACGTTCCGTCAGGCCACTTGCCCCGCCCATCACCACAGCCCCTGCGCCTGGGTTACGTGTGACTAAAGTCACCGCCACCGCCGCCGCTAACTGTGGCACAGACTCAGTACCAAGTTCCGCCGCCATAATCAGCGTGTCCAAGGGGTTATCCGCTGCCGCCTTCAGCGTCGACACTAAATCATTATCCGCCGTCATGATTTTATGCTGCGCCCGCTTTGCAGCGGCGCTCATGGGAATGCTGG
>JABABO010000312.1 GCA_014238195.1 Kordiimonadaceae bacterium
ATTGGGGCTGGTATTGGCGGTCTTTCTTGGATCAAGAATAATGCAGCCATTTTACATGAACGCGGCCTTCGGAAAGTCACCCCCCATTTTATTGCTGGTTCCATAATCAATTTGGCGAGTGGTAATATTTCGATTCGCTATGGCTATAAAGGGCCTAATCATGCCGTTGTGACAGCCTGCGCAACAGGTACCCATGCAATCGGTGATGCAGCGCGTTTGATTATGTTGGATGATGCAGATGTCATGATTGCAGGGGGGGCTGATAATTCCATTGATACGCTTGGTATGGCAGGATTCAGCCAAGCCCGTGCACTGTCTACAAAATATAATGATGCGCCCACAACTGCTAGCCGTCCGTGGGATGCTGGTCGTGACGGTTTTGTTATGGGGGAAGGGGCTGGCGTTGTTGTGTTAGAAGAATTAGAACATGCCAAAGCACGTGGTGCCAAGATTTATGCTGAAGTAACGGGTTATGGATTAAGCGGTGATGGCTATCATGTTACTGCGCCTGCGCCAGATGGAAGCGGTGGTTTTCGGGCGATGTCGGCTGCGATGAAACGCGCTGAATTAAACCCAGAAGACCTTGATTATGTTAACGCGCATGGCACATCAACACCGCTTGGCGATGAAATAGAATTTGCTGCGGTTAAGCGTATGCTGGGTGATGATGCCGCAAGTAAAATTGCTATGTCGTCTACTAAATCGGCCATAGGTCATTTGCTTGGTGCTGCTGGGGCTGTGGAGGCAATTTTTGCGATTAAAGCAATTGAAACTGGGATTGTTCCGCCAACCCTCAATTTAGATAATCCATCAGACTCATGTGTGGGGATTAATCTTGTCCCGCACACGGCCCAAGAACGGAATGTAAGAACTGCCTTGTCAAATAGTTTTGGTTTTGGCGGCACTAATGCCAGCTTGGTGATGCGCGAATACAACGGCCAATAAATTTCAATTCATTCGTTTTGAAAATCGTGAAGCGCTGCCTTCGCTTTCTGCTTTGCGGCTGCTAGGCTGCTGTAATGACACAAAAACGCTTGATAAAATTTGGTCTGGTATCTCTAACATTTTTTGTTGGGATTACGTTTTTTTTTGCTTGGTACGGGCAACAAATTTTACACGCTAAACCAAGCGAGCAAGCGGAAGAGTATCTGTATATCGAACAAGGGGTAAGTTTAGGCTCCATTGCACGAACTGCACATCAAGCGAACATTGTGAATAATCCTTGGCACTTCCGAATTGCAGCGCAAATTTTAGGGGTTGAGAAACGCTTACAAGCGGGGGAGTATCACATATCGAAAGATCAAAATTTACGAATGACCCTGAATGTCATTGCCAGTGGGCAAAGGGTTCAACGTAGTGTATCTGTGGCCGAAGGATTAAGTATTCAGCAAGTGTTAGGGCAGTTGCAAAACACCTACGGGTTAGTCTTAGGTAACAGTGAAATTACTATGCTGGAAGGCTCCCTGATGCCGGAAACATACGTTTATGAACGGGGCGATAGTGTTCAAAGTATTCTTGATCGCATGCAGGTAAATCAGCAAAAATTCTTGCAGTCGGCTTGGGAAAGGCGCCGTAAAAACTTACCGATAAAGTCCCCTGAAGACGCTTTAATCTTGGCATCTATTGTTGAAAAAGAAACAGCAGTACCAGCAGAACGCCGACTTATTGCATCGGTGTTTATCAATCGGTTGAATAGAAACATGCGCCTTCAGTCTGATCCAACAGTGATTTATGGTATAACCCAAGGCTTACCCTTAAATCGGGCTATAACCAAGACTGACCTCAGACAAAAAACACCTTACAATACCTATCGAATTCAGGGGCTGCCCCCGACAGCCATTGCTAATCCTGGTAAAGCATCGATTACGGCTGTCTTAAATCCTGCGGACAGCCAGTATTTATATTTTGTTGCCGATGGCAGTGGTGGACATGCTTTTGCAGAAACGCTACATAAACATAATAAAAATGTAGCGGCTTGGCGGCGGCTGAACCGCGCCCAATAGTCGGGTTTAATATGCATCGCGAAATAAAGTAGAAAGTAATGTATCATGTCACTGACAAGCATGACTGGATTTTCCCGCCATCAAAGCCATTTTAAGGGCCGTACCTGTATTTGGGAAATAAAAAGCGTCAATGGCAAAGGTTTAGAGGCACGGGTAAAGGTGCCACCCTTTTTGGATGGTTTGGATTTAGATGCAAAAAAAACGATTGCTGAAAAACTTACGCGCGGGACTGTTTTTGCCAATTTGACTATCGAACAGCAAAGCGGATCCGACGGTTTTAATGTCAATGAAGGACGTTTAAATAGCTTGCTGGAAATTGCAGAAAAATATAGCTCATATGAAGGTGTTTCACCACCTAGCCTTGATGGTTTGCTTGCCATCAATGGTATCCTTGATATGGCGCAGATAAATTTTTCTGAGGAGGAATTGAAGGCTTTAACATTTGCAGTGATGAACGGCTTAGATTCTGGCCTTGATCGATTGATCCAAGCCCGAACAGAGGAAGGAGAGCGCATGTTTACTGTGATGTGCGCGCAGATGGATCAAATCCAAACACTGATACTAAAGGCCGAATCTTTAACGCCAGATCGCTTACAGGCCATGCAAAAACGTTTTCAGGGGCAAGTGGAAAAATTAATGACAGCCGATAAAAACATACAGGATAGCAAGGCGTTTCAAGACCGCATGGCAAGTGAAGTTGCTATCATTGCCGTAAAATCAGATATTCGTGAAGAAATTGATCGCTTGCAAAGCCACATTACCGATGGGCGTGCCTTGCTAGATAGCCATGAGCCTGTTGGTCGCCGCCTTGACTTTTTGTGCCAAGAAATGAACCGTGAAGCCAATACATTATGCGCAAAATCTGGGGATACAGGCATGACCCGCGTCGGCATAGGCTTGAAAACCATTATTGATCAATTTCGAGAACAAGTGCAAAATATAGAGTAAGAGATTTTCGTTCAAAGAGGACGCTCAAGATTCTGTGTCAGCTTAGTTTAAAGGTAATATAGCGAGACCAATGAATAATGATTTCATTATTTATTGATAAGTCGAACCGACACAAATATTTATAGCCAAATAAGGTGATCAATATTCACCGCAATTGGCTATAGTTCCGATCTCATCTGACAGTTACCGATTTAGCAGTTAGGCCTGTCAGGTGAAGTCTAGCGAAATGACACAGAATTTTAAACACTACCTTTAAGCAGCCTCAAATTCTGTGATCTCGACTTTGTCAGTATATTTGTGTAGTTCGTTCAGCACTGATTTTGCCTCTACAAAGAAGAACTCTTTTCTGTTGTTGACTAAATTGACCCGTTTTTTCTTGAAGCAACTATGTAAGTGATTTTCAAGCTTTGGAGCATCTTCAGTGTATACGAATGCATGAACATCAAAAAGTTCAGGGACAGAGGCATCTCCTAACTCTTTAACTCGGTCTTGTGGATTGATGCGGCGCGTCATACCAATCTTGCAAATTCCATGGCCGAATGATTTTGAATTTGAGATTATATAGACATATCCCGCGCGGGTCTGTTGTGCCATTGAAAGGGCGCGAGATTCTTTTTCTTTGAGTTTGTTTAATTCGTCTTGATAGCCCTTGATTTTGATTTCAAGCTCAGCATACTCCGAGCCTTCAAGGTTTTTGAGCCTATCCAGCTCCTTGGTCACAAACTCATCATAAAATTTTCGTTCTTCTTCTGCTTTTCTTGCAGCTTCAGCAATGCGCTTTTCTTCTCTTTCAGCTTCCCTTTGAATACGTTTTTCGTCTCGTTCACTTTCCTTTATCTCAGACTTTAAAGCGTCAATTTCATATTTTGTTTCAAGTTCTTTCAGTCTTAATCTCAGGTATTGCTTAGCAACATAAACATCCGAGATTGGACCAGTCTCGTTGACCTCATTAAACGTATCTTCAAGGCGTTCTTTTAGCCGGTTGATGTTGTTCCAAGACACCAGTGACATTGCCGCTTTAGCGGCATTGTCTATGCAGCGAAGTCTGAGTTTAACCTCACGTGTCATCATTTTACGCGCTTTGGCTTTACTACCATTTACTGTTAAGTTTTTCGGTGTTGAGCAGGCTATTTTTAATCGGATGATTTCCTTTACACCATCTTTGATGTTTTTGAGTTTTTGCTCCAGACGTTTTAGGTCGCCTCCTTCGTGAGAACGACTAAATGAAATGCTATCCACAGTTCCTGCACCAATGAAATAGCGGGAGAGTTTTCTCTGTTTTGATTTTAGAGCAGTTAGCCCATCATCGTAGCTGGATTGTAGTTTTTTGTATTCTTTATCAATGCGATTGAAGGCAGTCTCGGCCTCAATGATTGGCGAAAACTCAAGACTCAGTGTAATGTTTTCTTTTCTGTGTTTTAGATAAAAGCGCACTTGTATCAGTATGATTAGCAAAAGTGCTGC
>JABABO010000369.1 GCA_014238195.1 Kordiimonadaceae bacterium
AGCGAGGGCGGTACAATATCAACCTTGTACAATAGGTCATCTAACATTTGCACTGTCAGTCTATCATGACTTTCATCATATTTAATGCGGTAGGTTTTTAGCATGTGTCCCAGCCATGTGCGCTCGCTCGCACGCAATCGCTGTTTATGGGCAATTTTGTCCCGCAGGGAAAACACTTTAGTGCGATCTGCGATGATTAATTCATTGGCCCGTAAGATCGCGGGCAATACGCTGCTGGCGAACATCCGCTTTTTAATGTTTGTGTCGGTCGTTGTTGTCAGGTTAACTGGTAAGCGCGTTAAAAATTGTCTCGGGACTGATTGAATCACCCGCATATCTTTATTCAAAAGGGACAAGAGCTTTTCATGAGGCAAGCTTTGCGGCGCTGTATGAGATAAATAGTTCGGTCCATCTGGAACAACAGCAACACTGCGCGCACTGGAAAGTGTATATCTTGCCAATGAAATCGGGACAAAAATTATACCCAAAGCTAATATGCTATAGATGACTGTATTTATAGTCCATTTTAACACGTGGCTGAACTCCCCATTGTACAAAACTAACAGCTATCCGATCCCCTTGCTGAAAGTGTAGATAGCATAATGCGAGATTATTCCGCCGCCAAGAAATTTGCAAGGACTTGACAGCATGTACGTATGAAGCCAAAAGACATGCGTTGTATTCAGGTCACAGATGATCTAATGCCTTTTGGCTGGATACCAGTATATTAGGAGAACCTTCGTGCCTACACCTTCTAAGCAACACCAAACAGCGCGTCCTTATCTGATTGTCCTTGGCAATGAAAAGGGTGGATGCGGTAAATCAACAACAGCGATGCATATCGTTGTTTCATTACTGATAGAAGGCTACCGCGTTGGTACGATTGATCTTGATGCTCGGCAGCAAAGCTTAACCCGATATATTGAGAATCGCAGCGCATATGCAAAAGAAAACGGCCTAGACTTGCCTATGCCTGATGTAAGAATTGTCTCTAAATCAGAATCGCGCATAATCGATGAAGCTGAGGCGGATGAAAAAACGAGGTTTGAGCAAACCTACATTGAGCTTGATGGTAAAGTGGATGTCATCGTGATTGATTGCCCAGGATCAGATACATTTTTGTCCCGCCTTGCCCATACAGCAGCCGATACGCTTGTCACCCCTGTGAACGATAGTTTTGTTGATTTGGATCTATTAGCCCATGTTGACCCAGCATCACATACAGTCATTGGCCCTAGCTTATACGCTGAAATGGTGTGGAAAGCTAGGCAACGCCGCAGCATGGCAGATGGTTCCAGCATTGATTGGGTGGTGCTGCGTAACCGTGTGGGGGCGCTGCACGCCAAAAATAAAGAGCGCGTTGAAAGCGTACTCAAAGCGTTAACTAAGCGCATTGGTATTCGTTACATCTCGGGCTTAGGGGAACGTGTGATATACAGGGAATTGTTTTTACGTGGCCTCACGCTGATGGACCTTAAGGATGCAGGTGGCTTGGACGGTAAAGGCATGACCCTGTCAAATGTAGCAGCACGTCAAGAATTGCGTGCCTTGATGGAAGCGCTTAATCTCCCTTTTCGCAAAGCTTGAAAAATGATAACATCAAAGCTGATGGGCATAAGGAAATAGCATGATTGTTTGGTTGGTGATCGGACTTGTTCTCGCGGGTGGTTTGCTCATGCTTTTGGGTTGGTGGGCAAATACTAATGTTGCCTCTGCTAAACGTGGGTTGTTTTGGGCCGTTATGGCTGTGTGCGTGTTATTGGCTGGTATCTTAGCTCTGACAGGTAAAGCAATCATGGGGGTTTTGCCCTTCGCCTTTGCTGGATGGCGCATGTGGCGCTTAGGCCGAAATGCCTCAGGGGGCTGGCAGCAACAAAAATTTTCTAACCAACACAATCAAAAGACAGCAGGGTCGATGACTAGGGCTGATGCATTACAAGTTCTTGGATTAAGGGAAGGTGCTACCAAAGCCGAAATTCAGGAGGCATACCGCGCGGCTATGGCAAAATACCACCCTGACAAAGGCGGTAATGACTGGATGGCGGCGAAAATAAACGAAGCCCGTAAAACTTTGCTGGGTTAAATGATTGATATAATAAATTTTAAATAAAAGTAAGCCGCTATTTGTATCATGATAGATGCTTTCCTCTGTCAAAGCTGTGAATTTAAGGTTTATTCACGAACATTTGAGTGGGTTTTCTACGGATTTTTGATCTTAGCCCTTTTTGTTGTTGCTAAATGCGTTACATTATAAGATGTGGACAGACGGAGGCAGTATGTCAACTAGACGAGTTAATAGTAGAATCATTAATAACCTAAGCTGTGGGCCTGAAAGCTCTAGCGGAAACCCTAATGGTGGTGATGGCGATGATCATGACCATGAAGACGCTGCAGGCACGGGGGTGTTGCTTAAATCCAGCACTAAAACCAGAAAACCATCTATGTATAAGGTTTTGTTGATAAATGACGATTATACTCCGATGGAGTTCGTTATTCACATATTGCAACGATTTTTTCGCATGACAGTGGATGAAGCAACAGAAGTTATGATGCATGTGCATCAAAAAGGTGTGGGTGTTTGTGGTGTGTTTACATTTGAAGTCGCTGAAACAAAAGTTAACCAAGTACTGTCATTTGCTTCACAAAATGAACATCCGCTTCAGTGCACCCTTGAAAAGGACTAACGACGTATAAATGTATAAGGTCAGTTAAAGGAAGGAGCCACCGTGCCAAGTTTTTCACCACATCTCGAACAAACGATTCACCGCGCTTTAAGCGAAGCGAACGAACGTTCCCACGAATATGCAACGCTGGAGCATTTATTGTTGTCTTTGATTGATGACCCAGATGCGTCGGCTGTTCTTGTAGCGTGTGATGTGGAACTAGACAAGCTGCGGTCGCAAGTCTTGAAATATTTGAATGAAGAAATGGAAGCCCTAAAGCTGGATGATGACAGCTATGAAGCGTCACCAACAGCAGGTTTTCAGCGTGTCGTGCAGCGTGCTTTATTGCATGTGCAGTCCAGCAGCAGCGGCGAGATGACAGGCGCTAATTTGTTGGTTGCTATGTTTAGCGAACGGGAAAGCCACGCGATATATTTCTTGCAAAGTTTTGATATGACACGTTTAGACGCTGTCAGTTACATTTCGCATGGAATTGCAAAAATTCCCGATATGAATACAAAACGCCGTGTACGAGGCGTGGGAGCTGATGAGGAAAACTTTACATCAAGTGACAGCGAGGCCGCACATGGCGCCACAAAAGGTGAAACGGCTTTGGATGCTTACTGTGTTGATTTGAATGCCAAAGCTATAGACGGTAAGATTGATCCATTGATTGGCCGCGGGGCAGAGCTTGAACGCGCTCTTCAGATATTATGCCGGCGTTCGAAAAATAATCCACTTTTTGTTGGGGATTCAGGGGTCGGTAAAACTGCAATCGCCGAAGGTTTAGCACGCCGAATTACCGAAGGCGATGTGCCAGATGTGCTTGGAAATGCGACTATTTATTCGTTGGATATGGGTAGTTTGCTTGCGGGCACCCGTTACCGTGGTGATTTTGAGGAGCGCTTAAAAGCCGTTGTTAAAGAATTGGAATCGATTGAAGGTTCTGTATTATTCATCGATGAAATTCATACGGTGATTGGGGCTGGGGCCACATCGGGCGGTGCTATGGATGCTTCGAATTTGCTAAAGCCAGCGCTTGCCAATGGTGGTATTCGCTGTATGGGTTCAACGACCTATAAGGAATTTCGTTCGCATTTTGAGAAAGACCGCGCTCTGCTGCGCCGTTTCCAAAAAATTGATGTGAACGAGCCATCGGTGGGGGATACGATTAAAATTCTAAACGGCTTAAAACCGTATTTCGAGGATCATCACAGCGTTCGTTACACACATGATGCAGTCAAAACTGCTGTAGAACTTGCGGATCGTTATATTACAGACCGCAAGCTTCCCGATAAAGCCATTGATGTCATTGACGAATCTGGTGCTGCGCAAATGCTATTGCCCGCTAGTCGTCGGAAGAAAACGATTGGTGTGAAGGACATCGAAAATGTCATCGCTAAAATCGCCCGCATTCCGCCGAAAAGCGTGTCACGTGATGAAACACGGGTGATGAAAACGCTTAAAGATGACTTGAAACGTGTTGTATTTGGACAGGACGCTGCCATTGAAGCGCTCAGTGCCTCGATTAAACTGTCAAGGGCAGGACTGCGTGAACCCAATAAACCCGTTGGCAATTATTTATTCAGCGGCCCCACAGGGGTCGGTAAAACGGAAGTGGCACGCCAACTTGCGTCTCTTTTAGGGGTCGAATTACACCGCTTTGACATGTCAGAATATATGGAACGCCATAGCATAAGTCGTTTGATTGGGGCACCGCCTGGTTATGTGGGATATGATCAAGGGGGTTTGCTAACCGATGCGATTGACCAGCACCCCCACAGTGTCTTGCTGCTTGATGAAATTGAGAAAGC
>JABABO010000314.1 GCA_014238195.1 Kordiimonadaceae bacterium
CAACGCATTGTGGGATCATTATCAAACCAGTGTCACATCGGCACGGGGCCTAGCAGCAGGCAGTTTAACAGACGGTGCTGCTAACATCGGGGCTAACCTGCGCAGTTCAAACGGTAATTTTGGTCAACTTGCCCTTGATCAAGGCTTGGTCGATATGCTTTCACCGCGTGCCAGTTGGCGGAATGACTTGATGGAAGACTATGGGTCCACCCCAGATGGGTCCAGTTTCAAACAAATTCATTTCCAACAGTATCTTGCGGCAGTGGACGAAGATACGTCTCACGCAAATGATATTGCTGTCATTACTGTGCAAGGTGATTTGATCATGGGTGAAGGCCCAGCAAATGTTGCAGCCGCCGAAACAGTCGTCAGCTACATACGTGCAGCCCGCAATGACAAAGCCACAAAAGCCATTGTGCTCCGTGTTGATAGTCCTGGTGGGTCGGCTTTTGCTTCCGAGCTGATCCGACAAGAACTTGCAGCGGCACAGGAACAAGGTATCCCTGTGATCGCCAGTATGGGGCCTGTGGCCGCAAGTGGTGGGTATTGGATTAGCGCAACAGCCGATGAAATTTGGGCAGCCCCGACAACAATAACAGGATCAATTGGCATATTCGGGGTTGTTCCAACATTTGAAAACACGCTGGCAAAAATTGGTGTGTCAACAGACGGTGTCGGTTCGACAGAACTCTCGGGTGCTTTTGACATAAGTCGCCCATTGTCAGACACAACGAAAGACATCATCCAGCAAGCCATTGAAAATGGTTATGATGAATTTTTATCGCTGGTGGCTAGGGGGCGGAATATGACCGCTTTAGACGTGGACAAAATCGCCCAAGGCCGTGTTTGGATTGGTACCACGGCCAAAGAGCTTGGCTTGGTTGACCATCTTGGTGACTTTAATGATGCCGTTGCTGCTGCTGCCCGCAGTGCGGGCCTAGAGGATGATGCCTTTGAAACGGTCTTCTACCGCGAACGCCCATCCCAATTAGATACACTTCTAATGGACCTTATGAAAGGCACGGGTTTTGACTTTGATCGCAGTCGCAGTTCTCACTATGGACTGAGCCAAATGTCCCCTTTGATGAAGCTTTATAAACAGTTGGAAACGCAGGCAGGAACCGTGTTAAATTTTAATGACCCTCTGGGTCGCTATGCACTCTGCCTAACATGTGAACTGCGACCAAGTGCACAATAATCAGCGAAAATACGATGAGCAAAATTGAAAAAACTGATGCTGAATGGCGCAAGGAAATGAGCGCTGAAGACTATCACATTTGCCGCTGCGGCGGCACTGAAGCCCCTTTCACAGGCCAATATTGGGATACAAAAATCCCAGGTGTGTATACATGTAGTGGCTGCGATGCGGCATTGTTCTATAGTGATACAAAATATGATAGTGGTTCTGGCTGGCCTAGTTTTTATGCAGCGATCAATCAACAACACCTTAAGGAAATTACCGATACCTCGCTTGGTATGGTGCGCACAGAAATCAAATGCGCGGCCTGTGATAGCCACTTAGGCCATGTATTTCCCGATGGCCCAGCCCCCACAGGTTTGCGTTACTGCGTAAATTCCGCTTCGTTAAAATTAGTGGAAAAATAAAACTAATGTGCGCGACTAAAGTTCGCGCAGGCCCTCAAGCACAGCGTATCCGATCACCCCCATCATGACCAAAAAATAGCTGACCCAGATAAATCCAGCTTTCAAAAACGCCCGTATGAAGCCCTGATCCTGAGCAACTTTAAGCGCAATAATCAGATACAAGCTCGTCCCCCACCAAAAAAGTGGCAACCCAAGTTCACCGCCAAAACGCGGAATAATCACCATCAAGGCCATCAATAAAAGGAATAAAAAACTGTGAAAATGCAGCGAAAACACCAGCTGATTAGAATAATAGCGCTTCTTACCCCAATGAAAAACACGTAATTGCAGGGCAAAGAACGGCACCAGTATCAGCATCGCGCGGGGCAACCAGTCGTTCAATAGATTATTAAACAGCGCTGGCTTTTCCAGCACGCGCGCAAAGCCAAGGGTGACTTCTTTGACATATTGCCGCAAGCTATCGCTCACATTCGAACGCTTACCAGAAGCTTTTGCCTCATCTGTTTCTTGCTTGTCTGTTTCTAGTATTTCCCTAGAAATTTCAGACCCCCTTGTGTCGCCTAAAGACAGCTCAGCACCGCCATTTGTTTCCGCCTCGCCTGTATTTGTTTCGTCTGTACTCGTCTCTTGGGTATCCGTTTCGCTCGTATCCCTGCCGCGGTCACCGTCTTCAATATTGCGGATCAGCTTGTCTAAGTGTTCCTGCTTAATCCCTTCACGAGGTTCATCGCTGATCTTTTTGAACATAGCAATTTCAATCTGATATGGTAGCTCGCCCAGTTCAAAATTAAAGCCCTGTACCCCATCGCCGTCAGACTTAGGAACGGCTTTAGGTGTTAGTCCTAACCCTTGCCCATTAAGGCGCTGCACCAGCGCAGTGCCAGCGACGCCGCCGCGCTTTATAATATCTCGCATCACGTCCTTTTCGCGCTCGGTAATTGATGTATCGGCTTCTAGTTCTGCTAATGCTTGGTCCACTTCTTCCTGCAAAGCTATTGCGGCTTCGCTTGATGGACTTTCAAGGGTATTCGTTTCAGCCCCTTGCCCAGATACATTTGGTTTATCACGTTCAGGGATATAGGTGACATTAATATCCAATACGGCGATATTAGCGATACTCACAACCATAAAAAAGATAATCGTTATGGCAAAATACAGCCGTAAGGGGTGCACAAACCTGGCCCGCCTGCCCATAACATAAGCACGGGTCAATCCCCCAGGAACCGCAATCAATAGGATCGTTGATTTTATCAGACGACTGTCCGCGTTAAAAAGCGCGTCTAAAACTTCGCGCAGAAAGGTCCATATCGGGCGGCGCAGCTCATCATCTTTTTGACCACACGCATGGCAAAACGGACCCGTAAGCGGGGCCTGACAATTCATACAGGGAACAGGCGCATCTGCAAGGC
>JABABO010000315.1 GCA_014238195.1 Kordiimonadaceae bacterium
AGCGCATTTATATGTTTGCCATTTAGGTTAAGGGCTTGCTTGCAAACGTCTAAGGCCTCTTGATATCGTTCAAGATCGTTCAATACCACACCTATATTAGCGTAAGCATTAGCACTGTTTAGACTTAGTTTAAGGGTCTGATTAAAGCACACCAAGGCTTTTTCTAACTCGCCTGATTGGTAGTATATTTGCCCCATAAAGCCATGAATAAACCAGTCATCAGGGTAGGTCTTTGCTAAACCTTGGGCCTGCGCGAGGGCTGCTTCAACGTGTCCGTCTGTATTAAGCTGTGTAAGCGCCTGTCTTTGTTCACGGGTCAGGCGCTTTGGTTCTAGGGCTTGCAATCGCTCCTGCGCTTTTTGCTTTAAAGGATGGTCTTTGGGCAGGGATTGTGCAAGCTGCGTAAATATATGTTTGCCGTGCGCAAGATTGCCTTGATCACATTCGCGCTCAGCGCGCTCAAACGCTTCTTCCAAACTTAATGTCATCTTAGTCATTGAATTGATAAACCCAGTAAATTGATAAACCCAGTAATATCCAGAAATATGAAAAGTAACGATCCACTTTAAAAATTTCTGACGAACATGACTGTGACCTTTGCCCTTAATTTACACCCCGTGTTTGGCCATCCCAAAAGGGTTTACGGAGCTCGGTTTTTAAAACTTTGTTGGCACCAGAAAGCGGAAATGGCTCCTTACGGAAACTAATGGATTTTGGACATTTATAGCCTGCTATTTGTTCTTTGCAGTGATCTTTAATGCTTTTAATGAGGTCGTCGCCTTTCAGCTTTGTACCGTCCTTGAGAATAATAATAGCATGGACAGCTTCACCCCACTCGTCATCTGGAATACCAATCACAGCCACGCCAGCCACGGCTTTATGGCCCATCACTGCGTTTTCAACTTCGGTTGAATAGACATTTTCACCCCCAGTGACGATCATATCCTTCATGCGATCACTGACATAATAAAAGCCATTCTTATCGCGGTAGCCCCCATCACCTGTGTATAACCATCCGTTCTTAAGCGTTGCTGCTGTTTGATCAGGTTTATTCAAATAGCCCCGCATAACACCTGGGCCGCGTACAATAATTTCGCCTTGCACACCATCTGGCTGAGGTACGCCTTGTTCGTCGACAATCGCCATTTCAGTAAATGACACCGCTTTACCGCATGACCTTAATTGCATGGTTAAGGGACCGTCGAGCACATGATCCTCAGGTTTAAGCAGAGTTGCAATGGGGGCAAGCTCTGTTTGCCCGTAGACTTGCAAGAAACCAGCATTATGAAACAGTTCCATAGCCCCGCGTAAGACAACTTCGGGTATGGGCGAAGCCCCGTACATAACAGTTTCAACCGAAGAGAGATCATAATCCGCACTGCCGTGATGCTCTAACACCATTTTAATCATGGCTGGCACCATCAGCACACATGTCACCTTGTGATGATGAATGGCTTTAAGGGTGGTTTCTGGGTTAAAGCTTGGAAGAAATACATGCGTCCCCATCTTGGCTGTAACCGTTAATGATTGTACTAAATCAGCGGCATGAAACATCGGCGCAACGTGAAGCCCGCAGCATCCAGTCTTCAAGTAAAAATCTGTAAAAACAGATTGAGTATTTGCCCACAAATTTGTGTGGGTCAACATGACACCCTTTGGAAATCCTGTTGTACCGCCAGTATATAAAACACCTGCCAGTTCTTCGCCTGACTGGGAAGCGTCGATCATAGGCGTGTTGTCGGCAATCAACTGATCATGGGCTATTGCACCGCCTGCCTCATTTTCGGCCCCGAGAAAAACAGCGTGATTTAATGCCCCACAGTCTCGCGTTAATTCAGGGACCATCTGTGCAAAAACTGCGTCAAAGAAGATCGTATTGACCGATGCATCATTCAATGAATAAGCCACTTCAGCTGCGGCCCAGCGCGTGTTCACAGGCACCACTTCACAGCCTGCCCACCAAATAGCAAACAAAGCTTCAAAATATCGATCACTATTTAAGGCCAGTATGGCAATGCGGCACCCCCTTGTAACCCCCATGCTATGCAAGCCCGCTGCTAAACGCGCAACCCGGTCACAGGTTTCATCCCATGTCCGCGTGCGGTCATCCATGATGGTAGATGTACCTGTTCCATTTTCTGCAGCGGCACGCTTTACCAACTGCGTCATTCGATAACCTTGTGCAAGCATCATGTACCCCTTTTTATAGATATTTGTGAAATCTATAAACCGAAATACCGTGTTTGTATATATATGATATTATCAATTAGAAAGACCTTTGCATAAATGAAGAGGATTCTCTGTTACCGCGGATTTAACCAAGCGTCCATACTCATCGACTGTAGCGTGAACTTTGCTCGAGCGGCCTTCGCGTGAGCGGCCGATACCCTGCGCCAGCTCCCCCCCCCCTTTTTGCGCCAGAAGCTGTGCGGTGAGCTTTGACGATACTGCTGTCTATGAAGAAGAGACTACCATTATGCGAGGTTGCCAGTGCCTCGAATATGCCTTGCCAGACCCCGCGCTGAGCCCAACGGGCGTATCGGTTATAAACCGTAGTGCAGGGCAAAGACTTGCACTTGATGAGTGATAACGGCTGTCAGCCCACAGCGCTTTCTTCCATGCAAGCCTGCGGGCGTATGGGCGTGAAACAGGCCTTTACCAGCTACAACAATCCCAAAGGCAATGCGGACACAGAGCGCTTTATGAGAACGCTAAAAGAAGAGCGTGTCTGGATCAACGAATGGCCCAGCCCAACCGCATTCTTTAAAGCCTTGGACAATTGGATCAGCCAGTATAATAGCAGCTATCTGCACTCAACACTTGGCACTATGCCACCAGAAACTTTTGAACTAAAATTTAACCAAAACAAACAACAGAAAACTCCCTTAAAAAAGGCTTGCTAAATCAGGGGCAGTACAAATTTTAAACTCATTAACTGAGTACCTTAAGGAAAGTGACCTTGATAAAATTATCGCAGGGGCCGCTAAGTTTGGATCATTTAAATAAATCACTGAAAGCAAGCTACGTCACGTGTGGGCCAAACCGTTCAGCATTAATTTTTTGAGCGGGTTTTCTTTTGCCCTCGCCAAAAGGTATATTTTAATCTAGCATACAGCTATCCATATCATGGAGCATTATACTGGATAGTATTTCTAAAGCAGATAAAATAAAAGCTCTCAAAAAGACTAAGTCAACTTAAAATCAATCCGCGCTTGATTCTTGGCTTATACTTCGTAAAGTAAGTGTAGGACTATCATAACTTCAATGAGAGAAACAAATGGATGATCTCGTCAAAACTGAGAAAAAATCATATGGCTTGATTGAGAACCTTGAGGGCCGGATTGCTAACCTCGCTATGGCACCCAGCATGGAAAACACGTTGATCCCTGTGTATGAGGCGTTGATGAATTCCATCCACTCTGTGCAGGAGAGATTCGGCGAAGACCAGACTGATAAAGGTTTCATCCACCTAAAAATTCATACCGATGATGACGGCAATCCTCATTCCTTCACCATTGAAGACAATGGCATTGGTTTAAATGACAGGAACTTCAAATCGTTTAGGACCTATGATTCACGTCATAAGGTTAAAAAGGGCGGTAAAGGTGTTGGCCGCTTGACGTGGCTGAAAGTTTTCGAAGGTGGTCATGTTCATAGTGTTTATGAAGGTGATAAATGGCGAGACAACTAGAAGTTAATCCCTTTAGAGTGGATCAGTTTATAAAGGAATGGGCATGAATATTGAATCGATGGAAGAAGCAATAAGTTATATTGGTTCGGGTGGTTGTATATGTTTTGTGGGATCAGGGTTTTCTGTAGATGCATTAGATTCAAACAATAAAAACCTTCCAACAGCTCGTGATTTATCTAAAGAACTATGTCTATTAAGTGGAGTAGATGATAGCGGGGCTAATTTATCTGACTTAGCAGAGTATTGCCAAAGCGACAGTCTGCTAGCACCCCAGTTAAAAGAACTTCTAATGGAACGACTTACAAATAGTAGTGAGGTGGTCCTGTTTTTTTAGACAGTTTAGCAGCTTTATTAAGGTGTATCCTGTTGTTCATTATGCTGCCAGTTCTTTTGTTTTATGACAAGGGGATATCCCCCTATGGTAAAACAAAAGAACTGGGTCATAAAATTTTTCGCGTGATGCCCAATAGGCCTCATACGGGGTACGCCCATCAAGCGAGGAATGCGGACGGAGTCTATTATAAAAATCCATCCAATCGGTAATCACTTGCCTGGCTTTAAAGCCGTCACACATTTCATGCAGATAGATAGATTCATATTTTAAGCTGCGTCCCCAAAGGCGGAAAAGCCGTTCAATGAAGATATTATCTAAGTACCGTCCCAAGTACCGCTCTCGGCCATCCATCGAAATATCAATGTCATGATCATTCAGTACATCAATAAAGTCGCCACTGGTGAACTGACTGCCTTGATCCGTATTGAATATCTTCGGCTGACCATAGGTAGCAATGGCTTCTTTCAGTGCTTCAACACAGAAATCTGCATCCATCGTGTTAGATAAGCGCCAGCTCAGTACATG
>JABABO010000317.1 GCA_014238195.1 Kordiimonadaceae bacterium
AAATCTCATGATATCATGGCGCTTGAAGACTTGATGCACGGCGAAGAAAATAGTCCCTAAAAAGGACAAAATCATAAACATTAAACGAAGCAGCACATAAAATTTTTGTAATTCTAAGTGAAAGCCTATTTTGCAGAGAGTTCTATAAATGGCAAAGAAAAAAATCAAACTGAATCCAAAAAAATACCATGCCATAGATAGTAGGATAAAAGTGGTCCGTTCTGTTGCTAGGGGGACCAGACCCCACCCTAGCGCGTCAACGCTAAGGAATTAATAAATGTGTTCGTGTGACCGCTTACGCAGCAACAGCGAACTCGACGTCGTTGTCGTTTGCATTTATCAAAATTGGCCCATTACAGCGGTACCATCCTGGGCGAAAGGCAAAACACCGTTCAATACACGTCGATCCTATTTCGCCCCCATCATAAAAGCTAAAACGCGGCATTTAAACCGTTCAGCGTTTATGGTGGAGGCGCCGGGTACCGCCCCCGGGTCCGCAATACCTAGTAAATGCGCCGTTTATCGCCATAGCTGGCAAGCCAGCCCTTTATATATAGAGGATAATGATGGCGATGAAAAGGCATAACGGCTGTTAAATTATTTTCTCATCGATTATTTTAATGTATATTTTTGAGCTTTGCATATTGCACCGCGTCGCCCAAACTTTTATAGCTATAGCGAGACCAATGAATAATGAGATCATTATTCATTGCAAAGTCGAACCGATACAAAGGCTTATAGCTAAATGTGGTGATCAAAATTCACCGCAATTGGCTATATCTGACATATTCATGAGGAAAGCCGATAACCATGAAGCAATATTTGGATCTATGCCAGCGCATTATTGATGATGGTATCTGGGTAAAAAACGCACGGACAGGCCAGCGCTGCCTTACTTTGATTAACGCTGATCTTGAATATGATGTTGAAAATGGTGTCTTTCCACTCATCACCACCCGCAAAAGTTATTATAAGGCTGCCATAGCAGAATTGATTGGCTATTTGCGCGGTTATGATAATGCTGCCGACTTTCGGGCGATCGGCTGTAAAACATGGGATGCGAATGCCAATGACAATAGCGCTTGGCTTGCCAACCCTCACCGCAAAGGCATTGATGACATGGGCCGTGTGTATGGTGTGCAAGGCAGAACCTGGCGAAAGCCCGATGGCAGCACGTTGGATCAGCTAAAAAAGATCGTTGATAACCTGTCGCGCGGTATTGATGACCGCGGAGAGATACTAACGTTTTATAACCCAGGTGAGTTTGATTTAGGGTGCTTGCGGCCCTGTATGCACACTCATACATTTTCGCTGCTTGATGGCACGTTATATCTCACAAGCAATCAACGATCCTGTGATGTTCCGCTTGGTCTAAACTTTAATCAGATACAAGTCTATGTGCTACTGGCCCTGATGGCGCAGATTACGGGGCATAAAGCGGGAAAAGCCTATCATAAAATTGTCAATGCACATATTTACGAAAACCAGTTAGATTTGATGCGTGATGTGCAATTGAAGCGCATGCCTTTCCCACCCCCTACCCTTAAGATCAATCCTGATATCCGCTCGCTTAATGATATCGAAAAATGGGTAACAACCGATGACTTCATTCTTGAAGGCTATCAACATCACGACCCAATAGCTTATCCCTTTACCGTTTAGTTGTATAATTTTAGATGATTGCTGCGATTAGTTGCTTTTTCTGACTTATTTTAACGACTTGTTCAGTATTGAACGCAATAATACACCCGTTATGTATCACATGAATGTATCAGGAAAAAACGGGGTCGTGCTTTTGAATGCTTCAAAAAATAGTTTGCGGCAAAAAGTACGCCCGTATCTGTTATACATCATTGGCATCATTTTGATTGCCAGTGTGTTTAGCTCGACGTACGCACTCATGCCCCTACAAGCACTGCTCGCATTAATCATTTGTTGCTTAGTGATTTATATTTTTGTCAATCATGCCAAGGGAAAAACATCGGCATCACGGACAGTAGAAAGCCACACAGCCGCGTTAGAGCACGCGCACCAAGAGCTTGAAGAACACTATCATCTGCTACAAAAAATGAATGTGGATTTGGAAGCCTCAAAGGTAAAAGCCGAAACAGCCAATCGGTCAAAATCAGAGTTTCTAGCCACGATGAGTCACGAGCTAAGAACGCCGTTAAATGCGATTTTGGGGTACTCGGAAATTATAAGGGGCGAAGCCATAGGCAAAATTTCAGAACCGCGTTATCTGGAATATGCTGACGATATTTATCAAAGCGGGGATCACTTGCTCGCCTTGATCAATGACATGCTAGACTTGGCAAAACTAGAAGCAGGTACAGTAAAGTTTGAGTTTGAACCCGTATCGCCTGAGCGTTTATGCGAAGGCATAATAAAAATGCTAAAGCACACAACTGATGAAAAAGGTTTACGGATTATAACAGAAATTAATCCAAGCTTGCCTCTAATATTACTGGGTGACCGGCTGCGACTAAAGCAAATTCTCATTAATCTTATCACCAATGCGGTGAAATTTACTGAAAGTGGCACAATTACTATCGGTTTGGATACTAAAGAGTATAACGATGGTCGATCAGGATTTATTTTAGAAGTGATTGACACAGGTATTGGCATTCCAGAACAAAAGCAGGAAAATTTGTTTGAAAGATTTGTTCAGGCCGATAATGAGCTTTCACGAAGTCATGAAGGGGCTGGCCTTGGGCTAGCAATTTGTAAAGAACTGGCCCGACAAATGGACGGCGAAATTTATGTCGAGAGTAAACTTGGACACGGGTCAAAATTTTGGGTGCATTTACCCTTGCTTGACGTTAATGATATGGATGATCAGCTTCAATCAAACAATATGATTTGATCAATTCTAATCTGTCGCGAGGCATTGGCATAAGGCTTAGGGAATGAAAACATCACTTATTGTGGCGATGGGGAAAAACCGTGTCATTGGTGTGGGCAATGAATTGCCTTGGCATTTGCCTGCTGACCTCAAGTATTTTAAAGCCATCACGATGGGCAAGCCGATTATTATGGGGCGTAAGACATTTGAATCTATAGGCCGTCCTCTTCCTGGAAGGCAAAATATTGTTATTACTCGTAATGAAGATTGGTATTATGACAGTGTGGAGTGTGCTTCATCAATTGAAGAAGCACAAACACTGGCAGTTGGTGTAAACGAAATCATGATTATTGGCGGCGCACAGATTTACGAAGCAGCACTTAGTTTTTGTGATCGTCTATATATTACCGAAGTAGACATAGACAAACAAGGAGATGCATATTTCCCTGATATTGACCGAGCCAATTGGATTGAAAACAGCCGAGAATCTCATGCCGCTACCCGTGATACACCAGCCTATGCTTTTACAGTCCTTGATCGTCTGTAAGAATAAGGACCGTTTGTAATAATCAAGCCTTATAATTTCAAGCTCACAGCGATTTTTCCTGCAATAATAAAATAAGCTTTTGTTAGCGGGCTTTTAGGGTCATTGACAACAATTGGTATACCTCTGTCGGCGGTTTCCCTAATATCCATATGCAAGGATACAGCCCCTAAAAAAGGAGCATCTTTCTTATTGGCAATTTCTTTGGCCCCGCCATGACCGAAAATTTGACTTTCTGCACCGCAAGACGGGCAAAAAAAAGTGCTCATGTTTTCAATGATACCCAGAATGGGTGTGCCTACTTTTTCAAACATAGCAAGACCTTTACGCGCATCAATCAGGGCAAGGTCTTGCGGGGTTGAAATAATCACCGCGCCCGATAAGGGGACCTGCTGCACCATTGTAATTTGTACATCACCAGTCCCAGGGGGCATATCAACAATCAATATGTCTAATGGTGCCCAATTGACGTCTCTGAGCAACTGCTGGGTCGCCCCCATAACACGGGGACCACGCCACACAACAGGCTGATCTACATCAATGATCATGCCAATCGACATAGCCTTCACGCCAAATTTTTCTATGGGTGTGATGACACGGTCTTTAATCTTTGGGCGCTCCGATATACCCAGAAGTGTCGGCAATGATGGGCCAAATATATCAGCGTCCATAATACCAACACTGTAACCAAGTTTGCTAAGCGCTAAGGCAAGATTAACGCTTGTTGTCGACTTACCGACACCACCCTTACCGCTTGCGACTGCGATTATATGCTTTACATCAGGAATGGCTTTGGGGCTTGGCGGTGCAGGCGGTGTATTTGGGGTTGGTTTCAAGCTGGCCTTTGCTGGTGCAATGCGTGTCGCGGTCATAATTACGTTGGCGGCTGAAATATCTTGCACACCTTTGATAACTGATTCGATTTCGGATCTTAGATTTTCAGCGTTTTTTGGCTTATCGTCTTTAAAATCTAAAATAACGCCAACTATAGAGCCCTCAATCACAATGTTGCTCACCAATCCGCTATCTATGACGTTTTTGTCTGGTGATCGACTATCAATAATGTCTGCGAGCGCTGCTTTAATGGCTTCTTTCTGCACTACAGTGTCAACTTTTGACATATTTGATCCTTTTTCTGGGTAAAATCCTACGAATCATAAGATATTTCTAGCATGCACCATTGCAGGTGAGCCGTGCCTAGCATATATGTGTGGGTAAGTTATAGTTTATTTGGGTTTGGTAAAGTGATTTAACCACCCCTTAAGGGAGAAAAATATGTCTTGGCAAAACAATGGTGGAAATGGCGAACGCCCTAACCCGTGGGGCAATGGCCCTCGTGGTGGTGGTGGTGGCGGGGAACCGCCTCATATCGATGAAATTCTTAAAAAAGGTCAGGATCAACTGAAAGCGGCTTTGCCTGGTGGCAAAGGTGGCGTAGGTCTTGTTTTTCTGATTGCTTTATTAGTGTGGCTAGCAAGCGGTATCTATGAAGTTGAAACCAATGAACAAGCCGTTGTCGTGCAGTTTGGCAAGTGGACTGAATCTGCGCAACCAGGTTTGCATTGGCATTTTCCTTACCCCATTGAAACGGTTGAAATTCAAGGGGTAACGACGGAAAAGACAGTCTCAGTCGGCAATGGGCGTGGCGAGAGCCTTATGCTGACAGGTGACGAAAATATCGTTGAGATTAAATTCAACGTCGTTTGGAAAATCAATGATCTAGGCGAATATCTTTTTAATTTGGCAGACCCAGAGCTTACCGTAAAGGTCGTAGGCGAAAGCGTGATGCGTGAACTGGTTGGCCAAAATAATATAACGCCGATTATTACAACGGCACGCGGCCAATTAGAACGTGATGCGCTACAGCTTATTCAAAGCACACTGAATGCTTATCAAGGTGGTATTGATGTTTTGCGTGTTCAAATCATCGAATCAGAAGCACCCGATCAAGTGAAAGACAGTTTCCTTGATGTTCAACGCGCCGAAGCCGATCAACAGCGCCTGCAAAATGAAGCAGAAGCCTATAAAAATGACGTGGTTCCAAAAGCCCGGGGTGAAGCGGTGCAAATGGTTCAGCAAGCCGAAGCTTACCGTGCACAAACTGTAGCCCGCGCAGAAGGCCAAGCCGCACGCTTCATTTCTGTTTATAATGAATATTCACTTGCCAAAAATGTCACCCGTAAGCGCATCTATTTGGAAACAATGGAAGAAATTATGGCCGATATGGACAAGATTATTCTTGATAATGATAAAGGGACAGGCGTCGTCCCATATTTATCATTGAACGAGCTTAGAAAAGGAAACAAGTAAGATGTCCGTTAAAGCTATTATTGCCAGTGTACTGGCTGCTGTTGTTATTTTTCTCGGTTTAAGCTCGCTTTATATTGTGAATGAGCGCCAACTTGCGCTCGTCGTTGAATTTGGTGACCCCATAAAAACTGTCGATAAATCAGGCATGCATTTTAAAAAGCCTTTTGTACAGCAGGTTCTATATTTAGATAAACGCATCCTCAGTTTGGACGTCCCCCCGCAGGAGGTTTACGCCTCTGACCAACGTCGGATCGTTGTGGATAGTATTACCCGCTTTCGGATTACTGATGCCTTAAAAGCGTTTCAAGCAGCGCGAACAGAAGCACAAATGAAAAGCCGCCTAAAGGATATTCTTCAGTCTAGCGTACGTCAGGTACTGGCAAATGTTGGTATGGATGAAATTGTATCGGGTGGGCGCACAAATTTAATGAGCGGTATTATTGATCTAACCAACCAACGCGCATCTAATTTGGGTTTAAGCGTCATTGATGTGCGCTTAAAACGTGTCGACCTTCCACAACAGAATAGCGCCTCTATCTTTGATCGCATGATCACAGAACGCCAGCGTGAAGCGGCTGAAAAACGCGCTCAAGGGACTGAATTTGCCCTTGGTATTACTTCAAAGGCTGACCGCGAGGTTGCAGTGCTGCTTGCAAATGCGGAACGCACGTCGCAAATTATTCGCGGTGAAGCCGATGGGAAAGCCGTTAAAATATTTGCAGATGCTTTTAGCCGGGATGAGGAGTTTTTTGAGTTTTACCGAACCATGCAAGCTTATAAAAAAGCGCTTGGACAATCGGACACAACAATGGTCTTATCACCAGATAATGAGTTTTTGAAGCTATTGAACGAAGCTAAAAAGAACTAATGTGCAGCAATTTGTGTGAGATTTATCCTCATGCATCTGCATTTGAAACATTTCAATAAGCCGCAAAGATTTTCTCGTCTATGCGGCTTATTATATTTTCTATAACCTTATGCAGTGAATTTTGATCCCCTCATTTGGCTATAAGTATTTATGTCGGTTCGACTTATTAATGAATAATAAGATTATCATTCATTGGTCTCGCTATATCACCAGAAAAGCTGGTGCCAAAGTGAACCGCGAGTGAGCGGAGACCTTTATTCAAAAGCCCCAGTGACGGCAAAGAAATTTAGTTTATTTCCATCCAAGTCACGAAAATAACCAGCGTAAAAGCCTTCACCGCGCGGGCCAGGTTCCCCTTCATCAGTACCACCAAGTTCAATTGCTTTTTTATAAAGCGCATCCACCTGATCAGTGGTTTCAACTTGCAAAGCCACCATCACACCATTGCCAACAGTCGCTTCCTTTTGATCATATGGCTTAGTCAGTGCAACGCTTGGTTTGCTCATGTCTGTGGCCCACAGAATGAAACCCTCATCAAATTCCATCGCGCGAGTGGCCCCAAGTTCCCCCAGTAATGCATCATAAAACGCAGCCGCTTCGCTGAATTTATTGGTGCCTAATGTCACGTATCCAATCATTTTAATTCCTCGTTTATCAATCATGTTTCTAAAATAACAATGCGACATTATCAGAACAAAAGACGAACATCTAGTATTATTTTATTTGCACCATATTTCATTTTGATCTCATAAACCACAAATTCATGTGATCTATACCTTGTTTCAAGTCTGTATCTGGGTCACTATCATCGCATCGGGATAAACGGAGGGAAGATTTTATGAGCAATGATCAAAACCAAAATACAGCACAAACCTTACCGGCGATGGCGAAAATACCACGCGACCGTTTGAATGACTATACAGCTGAAAGCACCGCGATAAGGCAAGGCTTTATCAAGGAGCAAACAAAAACAGCGATTGATCATATTACACATTCATCTTTTGATCCTGCTATGCTTCCAGGAAATATTGAAAATTTTGTTGGTGTAGCTCAAGTCCCCATTGGTTTAGCGGGGCCGCTTTATGTGCACGGTGATCATACCAACGGCCATTATTATATTCCCATGGCAACGACAGAAGGCACCCTTGTTGCGAGTTATAGTCGCGGTATGCGGCTGTTAAATGCCTGTGGTGGGGCGCGTGTCACGATTGCAGAACGTGTCATGCAACGCGCACCAGTTTTTCACTTTGATTGCGCTGCTGATGCGCGTGCTTTTGGCGCATGGGTTGCTGATAATACCAGCACGATTGCTGCAGCTGCCGAAACGACCACCAGTGTTGGCAAACTGCGTGATATTCAACAATGGTGTGTTGGTCCTAAGCATTTCTTGCGCTTTAATTATGAAACGGGTGATGCTGCTGGTCAAAATATGGCTGGCAAAGCCACACAAGCTGCCTGCGAATGGATCCGCGAAAATTATAAGCCTAGCGTATCTTATACCCTATCTGGGGCCATTGATACCGATAAAAAACATAGCGCCATGAATACTCTTCACTCTCGTGGTGCCCGCGTCATTGCTGAAATAGTCATACCTTGTGATACGCTTCAAAGCATTATGGGTGTTACAGTGCAGCAGCTGTTTAAAGGCCGGAACGTATCAAATCTCGGCGGGCTGCTTGCGGGAACTGCCAACAACGGTATGCATGCCGCCAATGGCTTAGCCGCTTTGTTCATTGCCACTGGTCAAGATGCTGCTAACATCGCAGAATCACACGCAGGGATGACTTATGTGGAAATGCGTGACAATGGTGACTTATATTGGTCGATAACTTTGCCCTCGCTGATTGTTGCCACCTATGGCGGCGGCACGGGTCTTGCCACACAAAAAGAATGCCTGGACATTCTAGGGTGTTACGGCGCTGATAAAGTTGGCAAATTCATCGAAATTTGCGCAGCAACGGTGTTAGCGGGTGAATTATCACTCGCCAGTGCGGTTCTGGCGGGTGACTGGGTTGATGCACACGATAAATTGGGCCGCAATCGGCCCTAATAGGTTTAATATCCCTAATAGGTTTAATATCCCTAATAGGTTTAATATCCCTAATAGGTTTAATATCCCTAATAGGTTTAATATCAACGGGCAAATTTGCGGAACTTAATACGGTGCGGTTGGTCCGCATCGGCACCTAATCGGCGTTTTTTGTCCTCTTCATAGTCATCGAAGTTGCCTTCAAACCATTCAACATGGCTATCGCCTTCAAACGCCATAATGTGGGTAGCAATACGGTTCAGGAAAAAACGGTCGTGGCTGATCACCACTGCGCATCCTGCAAAATTCTCGAGGGCTTCTTCAAGCGCGGATAGTGTTTCAACATCCAGATCGTTTGTCGGTTCATCAAGCAGTAATACATTACCGCCTTCTTTCAGCATTTTGGCAAGATGGACGCGGTTACGCTCCCCCCCCGACAACATGCCTACTTTCTTCTGTTGATCACTGCCCTTAAAATTGAATGCACCACAATAAGCACGGGTATTGACTTCCGTTTTACCGAAATGAAAAATATCATGACCGCCTGAGATTTCCTCCCAAACGTTTTTATCCGAATTGAGCGCATCACGGCTTTGATCCACATAGCCAAGCTCAACGGTTTCACCAAGGGTTAGACTGCCATTATCGGGCTTTTCTTGGCCCGTAATTAGCTTAAACAACGTCGTTTTACCCGCACCGTTTGGCCCGATCACACCAACAATACCACCCGGTGGCAATGAAAATTCAAGCCCTTCAAACAGTAGCTTATCATCAAAAGCTTTTGTCAGTCCGCTGGCTTCGATCACCTTTCCACCAAGACGCGCGGGGGGTTGAATTTTGATCTGGGCATTACTTGACACACGGTCCTGCTGTTGGTTTAGCATTTCATCATAAGCTTTAATCCGCGCTTTTGATTTGGCTTGACGTGCTTTTGGTGACTGCCTGATCCACTCTAGTTCCGCACCCAAGGCTTTCTGGCGTGATTTGTCAGCGCGTTCCTCGTGCGACATCCGTTTTGCTTTGGCTTCTAACCAAGCGCTATAATTGCCTTCAAACGGAATACCCCGCCCTCGGTCTAATTCCAACACCCACCCAACCACATTATCCAGAAAATAACGGTCATGGGTCACAAGGATCACACAGCCTGTATAATTTTGTAAAAATCGTTCCAGCCAAGCCACAGTTTCAGCGTCCAAATGGTTGGTTGGTTCATCCAATAACAACATTTCAGGCTTTTCAAGTAATAGCTTGCACAGCGCCACGCGGCGTTTCTCACCGCCCGATAACTTATCCACTGACCAATCACCAGCAGGACAGCGCAAGGCATCCATCGCAACTTCGGCTTGGCTTTGCAAATCCCAAGCATCTGCTGCGTCAATCTCTTCCTGTAGCTCCCCCATTTTTGTGAGCAAATCCATGTTTTCAGGGTCTTCGCCGTAAGCCATAGCAACGGCATTAAATTCATCAACGATATCTTGCATGGCCTTTAGGCCCAGCATGACATTACCAAGCACATCCAAGCTTTCATCAAGCTGTGGTTCCTGCGGTAAATAACCAACATTAACACCTTTGGCGGCCCAAGCTTCGCCGCCAAATTCCGTATCAAAACCCGCCATGATTTTCATCAATGTTGATTTACCAGCCCCGTTTTGACCAATCACAGCGATTTTCGCATCAGGTAAAAAGTTCAATGACACACCTTTTAAAATCTCTTTCCCGCCTGGGAAGGATTTGGTGAGTTTCTGCATCTGATAAACATATTCATAAGCGGCCATGGGCTGTGTCCTTTATAGTCTTTCGTCGGTGCGCTGACTGTTACCCCATCAAACCAATAAGGGCAAGCATATAGCGAGACCAATGAATAATGATCTTATTATTCGCTCAGTTCTTGGGGATAAGTCGAACCGTAACAAAAGCGAGACCAATGAATAATGATCTTATTATTCATTGATAAGTTCTTGGGGATATTTTGAGCCGACACAAAGATTTATAGCCAAATGAGAGGATAAAATTCACTGCATTTGGCTATAAATATGCTTGCCCTTTGATGTTTCGGTAAATTTATAAGAATTATTTATCGGCGGCCCGCGCTGCCATCATGGCTTGAACAACCTTTGCTGCGCGGTCAAGGCACGTCACTGTTTCAGGCTTGTCTTTCACAGTATGCCACCAAGCTTTCAATTTGGGCCGGTCACCAAAGTCACCGACGCCAAAATCACTCATTAAATTTAAAAAACTATACAATGTACCAATGATCGCGCAGTCCGCTAGGGTCCAGTTATCTCCTACCGCATAACCATCACCGCCCAAATAATGTTCTAAATAATCTAGGGCCTCTGGAATTGCTTTATTGACACTGTTTTCTATGGCTTTTTCATTTGGCCTTTGCCATATAATCGCCATTAACAATGGGCCAAGCGCAGGCATGAAATACATGTCAACCAGTCGGCAAATTAATGAGATTTGGGCACGCTCATCAGCACTGTGACCACACATATCAGGCCCGTCCAGAACATTATCCAAGTATTCTGCAATCACTTGCGATTCGATGAGCACATCCCCGTTATCTTTCACAAGAAAAGGGATTTTCCCTGTCTTTGTTAAGGCATAATGTTCATCAGAGTGCAGCCCCCCTGGAACATTTTCTAGTGGCACAGCATCGAGATGCCCTTTAATTTCCAACATCATAGCAACACGCGCTGCAAACATTGATAAATGTGAACCATATAATTTCATTATTATCTCGCTTTCTAAAAATACTCGTTAATTCATAATTTAAGGCGTTAGGGCTGATCTATTTTGTAACCCGCACGGGACGTTTTTCTAAAACACCTTTGCAGTTAGGACACGTACCATCAAGCGGCCCTTCGGTGCAGGCGCGGCACCATGTGCATTCATGGCTGCAAATAAAAGCGTCCTTGCTTTCAGGGGGGAGCGCCGCTTCGCAGCGTTCACATTTATTACGCATCTCAAGCATGTTTTTTATCCCAATGTCTCTTGTACCGCCCTAAACGCAGCATCCATAGCAGCATCAACATAAGCGTAGGCCTCAGAATCAGCGTTAGCGATTGATATGCTGCCAACTGCCGCGCGGCCTTTCACATGGGGTCCATCTTTAGCAGAATAATGTGGTGGGTCAAACAATGGATTATATTCATACGCATACCCATGCGGCCAACGATTAACTGTAATAGCGGCAATATCGCTTTCGACATTAAAACCATAAGGCCCCAGCGCTTGGTTAAGGTCAGACTTTATTGCGTCTTCATAGTCAGCTAAACTGATGCCTAGCATGTCAGCTCTGCCCATACGGAATTGTTCTCTGGCCGTTAAACCTGGCCTTGTTGGTACATGCACAAAACGTATGATGATCGGCTCATCTGGATGACTTGCTTGTGTATATCCCCCCATTGATACGGGATAATCAAGCCTGATATAACAGAACATACTATCTGGTTTGGTGATCGACTTCACACCAGCCATTTTTAAAGCACGCCAATTTGTTAAGGCAACATTGATATAGGTTAAGGGCGTTTTCTCAGGCCATAACAGGGCTTCTTTTTGCGCGTCAGGAAGTTCTGGCATAATCATGGGAAGCAAACGATTATTGCAAGCCATAATCGCTTTCGCCCCGACAACCCGCTCGATCGTATCGCCGCGTGCGTATGTTACTGTCACACTGCCATCAGGTCGGTTACGTACATCGAGTGCAGTGCTGAGCAACCGTATTCTGATCTGATCCTCATGACGGTCAAGGCGGTCGTAGTGCACGTGTGCTTTCACAATATCATCCATAGTGTGGGCTGCAATCACGTCAGGTCGCAGTTCCCCGACAAGTAAACGGGCTATGGACGCATTTCCATCGGGAAAATGAAAAATATAAGGTTCTGTAACTTCGGGGTTTTCCTGTTTTGATTTCCATATATCTAAGCCCCGTACGAATGGATGATCAATATTCACAGCTTCCAACGCGGGTATACTGTCCCATTCCACCCCCCATACACCCGCATAGTCACGGGCAATAAGACCATAAATCGTTTCACTGATCCCTGCATAGCGCACCAAACAGTCCTTAAAACTGTGGCTGCCCAATAATGCCTTTTGCTCATGAGGTGTCATAGCCGAAGGTAACCAGTTTGGGCGGTCTATGACAAGGTGGTGTAAAATTTCTTTATCACCATCGCTCAGGGGGGCTGTATGAATTAAGCGAATGACGTCTGCTTTTTCCTCAAGCGTCGACCAAGCCCAATCCCCAACCGCATCAACAGCGCTTTTGCGCACGAGCAGTTCATGCTTTCCATGGCTGCCCGTTAGACATAGGCTATTGCTAAGACCGTGACGCTTAAAAAAGCTGCGGTCATAATAGCGGTAAAATTTTGAGACATCGACACCCAAAGACTGTAAAAGGGTGCTAGACTGCGCACTATAGTGCGAGGGAGTGTCTATCGACTGGCTACCACCGTGACCAATAAGCAAAGTATCGCCCACTTTAAATTCATTGCGTTTGGCGTGCCCACCAAAATCATCATGATTATCTAAGACTAAAATCCGGGCATTTGCCCCCAGTTTGCGTTTAGCAAGTACAGCAGCCGTTAAACCACTTAACCCACCACCCACAATCACCAAATCATAGGGTTTGTCAGTAAAATTTTTGGGCTTTTTATAAGAATTGTCGAACCGAATATAATCGTGGGCTTTTTCAAAACTGCCGGGATGTGCACCGCGCATACCCGTTTTTAAAGGGGGATAGGTCCATAAATCATCGCTGGTTTTCAGCAGGCCCTCAGCGATTGCTTGTGCTGGACTGATACTTAAAAGACCAGCAGCGAGCGCTGTGCCGATTAAAAAATCCCGCCTATTAATAGCCTGTTTCTTTATCATATTGCGATAGCCCTTCCCATTCATCCGCTACAATCTTGCCACAGACTTGCGGTCGTTGAAAGGGGGAAGGATTTTCATTAAGAAGCTTGAACGGTTAAAGCAACACTTCGATATGCCTACGGATGGCTCTAGGCGCATCGTTTGGGGCAAACCGTTTCACCACATCGCCTTCGCGGTTAATCAAGAACTTGGTAAAATTCCATTTAACGCCTCGGCTGCCCATCAAACCAGGCTTTTCAGCTTTTAAATACTCGTATAAGGGATCAGCTTTTGGTCCGTTCACATCGACTTTTGAAAACATGTTAAAACTGACACCGTAATTGATTTGGCAAAACTCGCCAATTTCATCATCACTGCCAGGGTCTTGATTGCCAAATTGATTACAAGGAAAACCCAAAATCTCTAGACCTTGGTCTTTTAAATCGCCGTATAGCTTTTCTAGCCCTTCAAATTGCGGTGTGAACCCGCATTTACTGGCGGTGTTTACTATCAGCAAAACCTTGCCTTCATAATTTACCAGTGGTTCTTCCTTGCCGTTCAAGCGTGCGCATGAGAAATCATAGAGTGATGTCATCGTTTGTCTCCTTACTTTGGGTAAGACAATAGTCATAGCGCCTTAATTTGCAAGCTTTCCGATACACTGTTGTATGGCGACTCTAATTTCATCCCTATGCTCAGATATAAAAGAAACCTTTAATCACGTCTTGGGCGTATCCAGCAATATGGATGCGCTCGCCCTCAAGTCGCAGCCATAAATCCCCAACGCGGTCAGAAATTTGCCTAGCCCGAAGGGTTTTCTTACCCAGAATAGCTGACCAGTAAGGGCCGCTTAAACAGTGGGCCGAGCCTGTCACAGGGTCCTCATTAATATTAAAGCTGGGGAAAAAACATCGGGAAACAAAATCAATCGCAGGGTCATCGCCCAGTGCCGTTGCCACAAAACCATTATGACCTACGGCTTTTAAGGCATGAAAATCTGGCTTTAAAGCTGTAACAGTCGTTTGGTCTTTATAAACAAGTAGGTGATCCCGAACACCCAGCATTATGACGTCAGGTGCCTTGCCAAGTGCTTCAACAGCCCCCGCAGGTAAGGCATCAATCCGGCGAATATTAGGATCAACAGGAAAATCCAGTTCTAACTTATCCCCATAACGCATAACATGCAGCGGACCAGATCGGCTTGAAAAACTCAGTGCTTTTGCAGATTTTTCATAGTGATCAAAAAGCACTTTGGCCGCTGCAAGCGTTGCATGACCGCACAAATCAACTTCGCACCCAGGCGTGAACCAACGCAGGCTGTAATCACAGTCGCTTAAAGGGGTTTTGATCAGGAAAGCCGTTTCAGCAAGGTTATTTTCGACAGCTATATTTTGCAGGGTGTGGTCCTCTAACCAATCCTCAAGTATACAAACAGCCGCTGGGTTGCCACCAAAAGCCTTATCCGTGAAAGCATCAATCTGATAAAAGGGAATTTGCATTATAACGCCTCGACCGCTAATTTTTCAGCAATATAGGCTTGTTCTTTTTTGCCAAAAGCTATCATAAAGCTGCCATCGGCAAACTGCCAAACAGGACGTTTGACCAGCGCGTCATGGGCAACCAGCAAGGCAGCAGCGCTGGATGCATCCACACTTTTCTGTTCATCGCTATCTAACTTACGCCACGTTGTGCCCCGCTTATTGATGACGGCCTCAATACCCAGCGCAGTAATAAAGCTTTGTGCCAAAACTTCATCAAGACCATCCTTGCGAAAATCATGAAAACTATACGCCACACCTTCACGCTCTAACCACTTAAGGGCTTTTTTCACCGTATCACAATTTTTAATGCCGAATATTG
>JABABO010000299.1 GCA_014238195.1 Kordiimonadaceae bacterium
CATGGTGCCTGCATAAAATTTAAAGGATACATCATGCCAGAGGCCCCCATAATTATCAGCGAACCCGCAAACAGCCGTGATAATGAAGTCCGCCCATTTGCCATTGAAGGCATGGACGTGAAAGGTCGTGCCGTTCGTCTTGGTACAGTTGTCGATCATATTCTTTCAGCCCATGATTATCCAGATTTTATCAATCATATTTTGGGGGAAATGCTGGCGCTGGCCGCTATGCTTGGGTCGCTGTTAAAATATGAAGGCATCGTCACTGTGCAAACCAAATCAGACGGTCCAGTACCAATGATGGTTGTTGATTATGAAGCCAAACATCAAGGAATGATTGGCCGCATGCGCGGCTGCGTCACCATCGATGACAACAAAATGCAGCAGTACGGTAAGAATCCCAGCTTTAAAGGCTTGATTGGCAGTAAAAAAGGCTATCTTGCCCTCACAATAGATCAAGGCGCAGATATGGAACGCTATCAAGGCATTGTTGACCTTGCGGGTGAAACACTTTCCGATGTAGCGCGAAATTATTTTAACACGTCTGAGCAAACCCCAACCGAAATTCAGTTGACGTGCGACCGCGACAGTGTGTCAGGCCACTGGCGGGCTGGAGGTATTATGGTGCAGCATCTGGCCCACGGCGAGGAAGGTAAAATCAGATTAGCGACCCGCGAAGAAGAAAATTGGACCCGTGCCAGTGTTCTGGTGAAGAGTGTAAAAACGTCGGAGCTAACAGACCCATCCCTTGACTTAGATCAATTGCTGTACCGCCTTTATAACGAAGACGGTGTGCGGGTTTTTGATGCCGCGCACATGCAAAAGGGTTGCCGCTGTTCACGCGTCAAAATTCACAGTGTGATCAGTCAGTTTAAAGCTGAGGAACTGGAAGATATGCTGGAGGACGGCTTGATAAAAGTGAATTGTCAATTTTGTAACAGCACTTATAATTTCACGATTAAAGAAGCCATAGAGCGATTCGCAAATCAATAGCGACCACACATAAACGACAATCAATATATCTAACCCAAATCACCCATTTAATAACAACCTACCCTACACATCCAAATTCGCAACGCTCAAGGCATTATCTTGGATGAAATTGCGACGGTCTTCCACCACATCGCCCATCAGTTTGGTAAATATTTCATCCGCCGTATCGGCTTGGCTAATTTTCACCTGCAACAAGCTGCGCACGTCTGGGTCTAATGTTGTTTCCCATAATTGTTCTGGGTTCATTTCGCCAAGTCCCTTATAGCGCTGGATTGCTTGGCCTTTTTTACCAAACCCAAGCAGTATTTCCAGCATTTCAAGCGGTGTGGAGAGCGTGAATTTTTCGTCTCGTCGTGAAAGTGCAATAGGACTTGCAAACAATTCGCGGGCTTCGTTCATGCGGGCGTGCAAGCCACGAGCTTCTTGGCTGTCCATCATCGCTTGATCAATATCATGAATATCCGTCACACCGCGCACAATATGTTCAAACCTGTAGCCACCATCAGCAGACGCTGTTCCATCCCACCCTGCTTCATCAGGGGTTTTCGAAACCGCGTTTAGGCGCTCTGCCACCTTTGTCGCCATCACTGCGCGGCCTTCAGTATCCCCTTGATATGCAGTATCAAGTGCGCCAAGAAGTGCGGCTGTCTCAATCAGCTTACGGTGATAACGCGGCGGCACATTGGCCATTAAAGTGCGGACTTTACGGGCATCACTGGCCAGATGGGCAATCGCTTCACCCGCGTGTTGACCGCCCTGAGCATCAAGGATAACTACGTCATTTTTTCCCATATCCAACAAATAATCATCCAGTGATTTATCGTCCTTTAGATACACTTCTGATTTTCCGCGCGAAACTTTATAAAGTGGTGGCTGGGCAATATAAAGATACCCCCCCTCAACCACCTCTGGCATTTGTCGGTAAAAGAATGTCAGCAATAATGTTCGGATGTGTGCCCCGTCAACGTCAGCATCGGTCATGATGATAATTTTATGATACCGTAGTTTTTCAATGTTAAAATCCTCTCGGCCAATACCTGTGCCAAGGGCGGTGATCAATGTGCCGATTTCTTGGCTTGCAAGCATACGATCAAACCGGGCGCGCTCCACATTTAAAATTTTCCCTTTTAGCGGTAAAATTGCTTGATTACTTCGGTTACGGCCTTGTTTGGCTGATCCCCCCGCACTATCACCCTCGACGATGAACAGTTCTGAAACCTCTGGGTCACGGCTGGAGCAATCCGCCAGTTTTCCAGGTAAACTTGCCATATCCAGCACCCCTTTACGGCGGGTCAGTTCCCGTGCTTTACGGGCTGCTTCACGGGCCGAAGCCGCATCAATAATCTTTTGGATGACTGTTTTTGATTGTGTTGGGTGTTCCCCAAACCATTCAGACAATTTTTCACCAACCAAGCTTTCAACAGCAGGTCGCACTTCCGATGACACAAGTTTATCTTTAGTTTGACTGGAAAACTTCGGGTCTGGCACTTTTACCGAAAGCACCGCTGTTAAGCCTTCCCGCGCATCATCACCAGATAAGTTAACCTTAGCTTTTTTTGCTAGACCACTTTCATTCACATAGTTATTGATCGACCGCGTCAGTGCCCCGCGAAACGCTGCTAAATGTGTCCCACCATCCCGTTGTGGGATGTTATTCGTAAAGCACAGGACATTTTCATGATAGCTATCATTCCATTGCAATGACAGTTCCGTTGTAATGCCTTCTTTTTCGCCCATGATAGTAATGGGTTCACCTATCGCGCTTGATTTATTTCGGTCCAGATACTTGACAAATGCGGTAATGCCCCCTTCGTAAAATAGCGCGACTTCATTCATTTCAGCGTGACGCTTGTCTTGCAGCAATAATCGCACGCCGCTGTTTAGAAAGGCCAGTTCACGGTAGCGATGCACCAATTTGTCAAAATCAAATGTAATGTCCTTAAAGGTGGAAAGTGCAGGCATAAAAGTCACTTCTGTACCTTTTTTACCGTGTGCCTCCCCAGTAACAACCAAATCTTCAACGGGCTCGCCGCCTTCAAAGCGCATATAATGTTCTTTATCATCGCGCCAAATACGCAGCTCTAACCAATCGGAAAGTGCATTCACCACCGAAACCCCAACACCGTGTAAACCACCCGATACCTTATAGCTGTTTTGATCAAACTTGCCGCCAGCATGAAGTTGGGTCATAATCACTTGTGCCGCTGATACGCCTTCTTCTTCATGAATACCAACAGGAATGCCCCGACCATTATCAGTGATCGAGCAGCTACCATCGGGATTAAGGGTCATTGTGACCAGATCACAGTAACCAGCCAAAGCTTCGTCTATAGCGTTATCACTGACCTCAAACACCATATGATGCAAGCCTGAACCATCTTCGGTATCACCGATATACATGCCAGGACGTTTACGCACGGCATCAAGCCCTTTTAGGACTTTAATCTGGTCCGCACCGTATTCACCCACTGTCTCATCGGGGTTAACTGCAATAGCTTGTTCATCGGTCATGGTTATTGAACCTTATTTTTATGATTTAAAGTGTGACACATGATCTTAATTTCCAATTTTTTCGGTGAGTTCTTTCAACCTACCATCCTTAATTTCCAAGAATGTCGCGTGGCCTTCCAAATCATCAAACAGGTTTTTATCCGTGCCCGTCAACCAGCACTGACTACCAAGTGTGCGTAATATATTAAAAAGCGCTTGCCGACGTTTGTCATCAAGATGTGCCGTGATTTCATCCAGCAGTAAAATGGGCGCGGCCCCACGCTGAGCCGCAATTAAGCGAGCATTAGCAATAATAAGCCCAATTAACAAAGCTTTTTGTTCACCTGTAGAGCAAAGCTCAGCAGGCATGTTTTTAGACTGGTGGCTAACCAACAAATCTGTTTTATGAATGCCTGTTGTCGTGCGCCCTGCCCCAGCATCCACGACACGTTCAGATTTCAACCGATCACGAAAGGCCTCTTCTGCATCAACAGCTTTCGTGCCGCAGTTGATCAATTGCTCTAGCCAGCCATCGATAGCAATATCTGCTGCTGGGAATAGGTTTTCTTGATGATGTTCATCGACACTTTGCATTTGCCCAGCTAACTGCCCCGCAAAATCTGTACGGTGGATAGCAGCAGCAACAGCATGTTCCGCCATACGCGCCTCAAGGGCCTTAAGCCACGCGCTATCTGCACTTGAACCATGCTCGGTCAGCAATTTATTCCGTTCACGCATCACGCGCTCATACGCGCTAATCTGCCGGCTATGATCAGGATACAAGCCTACCACCAAGCGATCAAGAAATTTACGGCGGCCACTCGGCCCTTCTAAGAACAATCGATCCATCTGCGGCGTTAACCAGCTCACAGACCAGCGCTGCCCAAGGCTATTGCTATTGGGTTGATTTTCACCCTCTATCCGAACAATACGGCGTGGGCTTTGCGGTTCGCCCATTAATGTTTTTTCAAGCCCCGTACCAACACGGATCTGCTCTTTTCCCAAATCCAAGACCGCAGAAACGGCCCAACTGTCTAACGCGCTTTGATCATTTTGGGGCAAGTGATCGCCGTTTTTAGCCGTAACATCAGCTAGGGCTGCACTCCGCATACCGCGTCCAGGGGCTAGATAACTTATAGCCTCTAACACATTGGTTTTGCCTACCCCGTTTGCGCCAACCAACACGACAAGAGGTTTTGATACTTCAAGACTTATGCGGGCGTGTTTGTATGACCGAAAAGCACTTAGTGACAAGGATACCACAGCTACGCACGGATTAACAGTTGCTGACGCACTCAGCATACTTGTAACCCCTCGATCACTTTCAAATTCAGTCAAATAAGCATTTTGTGTCTGTATGTGCATTGTGCTCAGCATTATGGTGAAGGGTGTAGCCCTTCCCTTCAAAATGGGTTAAACCCGCATCGGCATCAAAACGTATAG
>JABABO010000288.1 GCA_014238195.1 Kordiimonadaceae bacterium
CACCATGCGGGGCTAAAAGTTGTGGGGATTAGTAGCGTGACTAATTATGCTGCTGGCATGACAGGGGACGCGCTTACCCATGATGAGACAATGGAATTTGGTGCCATCGCAGCCCGTGATCTTGAAAAATTATTACGGGCTTTCATCAAACGGGTTTAGAGATGTGGGTTTTTAGAGCAAAATTTTCTGCTCTTAATGAATTTAATGAAAAAAGAAGTGGACCTCATCAACTATCACTATTGAGATACTTGAAAGTTTGATAAAGCGCTCCCAAGGCTTGTCAAATCAGGGTGGCACCTGTCATTGACGTGATTGGCATTCTGGAGTAGGCTCCACCGGATCATGCCAAGAGACGATATAATATAACACCCTATCCTTAGAGTGGCACGTTTCACCGCAACTCTCTTGTATTTTTCCGTAGATACATAGACATGGCTCGCAGAACTATCGATCGATTAGATTTTGTACACGTACATATAAACAACTGAGCATTTATCGCAGGGAGGGCAATATGACCATCAAATCAACATTCAAAAAACTATTTGCAGTAGCGCTATTAAGCGGGTTTAGTAGCTTTGCTTCAACAGAAAATACCGCCCTAGCGGCTAGTTTGGCACCCGAGGCCTCGGCTCCTGAGATTGAGCTTTCATTCTGGGATATGCCACCGCTTAAAACAGGCTTCATTGATGCAGCACCTGCTGTCAGAAATGACGCAATTCCTGTGGGAGAATTAGGCATTGATGGGGGCAACAAAGACATGCTTGTCACGTTAGCAAAAGAGATTGCTGACGGTAAACTCGGTAATTTTGACAGTCTTCTTATTGCCCAAAACGGCAAGCTACTTTTCGAGTCTTATTATTTGCGCGGACGTATCAACTTACCCCATCCACAAGCATCAAGTACAAAAGCATACACAAGCATGGCTATCGGGCGTGCTATCCAATTGGGTTATCTCTCTATGGCTGACTTGGACAAGCCAGTGATTAGCTTTCTAAAAGAATTGGACCCGACAAAATTCGTTGACGGCGCGGAAAATATTACCCTTCATAAGGCTATGACCATGAGTTCTGGTTTGAGCATTAGCGATGACCGCATGGAAAAACTTCAAAATAATCCTGCTCAGCTAAAGGGACAGGGGCAAGTTCAAGCTTATCTGACGAACACTACACCGATTAATGCAGCTGCTCAGGTTTTTGAATATAAAGGTAATGACCCACAGATCGTGATGCAGGTGCTTGATGCTGTAGTGCCAGTATCCGCTGAGAATTTCATCAAAACCGAGCTCCTTGATAAAATGGGGATCACGAATTATGGCTGGCGGGAAGATGCCAGCGGCCTACCAAGTGCGAGTAATGGGTCGCGTATGACATCACGCAATATGATTAATTGGGGAAAGCTCGCTATGAACCATGGAAAATGGGATGGCGAACAGCTAATTAATGCAGAATTTCTGGCTAAGGCTACTGGCATAATTGTGCAATTAGGTGACGACGACATTTTTTTTACTGCTGAAAATGTTACCAGTCCTAGTTATGGATATTACTGGTGGCAGGCTGATATGAAAATAGGCGACAAAAGCTATTTCACTACATCCGCTCAGGGAGGTGGCGGTCAGTATATCATTCTCATTGATGAACTTGATCTGATTGTTGTGACAACTGCACACCACAGAGAGGATAACACCATGCAGGTGACTGCTGACAGGATATTGCCAGCCTTCACTCAGTAAAAACTACTAATTTCTTTGTTGAAAAATTGGCCAAAAAGGGGTGAGAGTTTACATAATCTCACCCTTAGAACTGTTCTGCTTAGAAAAGATTCAAGGTAATGATTTTACGGCCGCGACTACTCGTATGCACCCCCCCCTAAAGACATCCCCTAAAAGCATTAACGTGCCAAAATTCATATAAGACTGCCTACCGTCCATCTCTTTGAAATCAATCAATGCCGATTACGGTGCTGCGGCGCTCCAATAGTTGATTATCGCGCCACTGGCCTTGCATTGGGCCATAGGTCATTTTGCCGATGGCTTTACGCACTCCGATAATCCTAAAGCCAACCTTCTGGTGCAGCGCAGTAGACGCTGGATTTTCGGGAAATATCCCTGCGGTGAGTGTCCAGATACCGTTTGCTTCTGAAAAAGCAATGATCTGATTGAGCAAAGCGGTTCCCACACCTTTGCCGCGCGCTTGCAGGCTGGTATAAACGCTAATTTCCGCAACCCCTTGGTAAGCGCAGCGATCAGAGGCTGGCCAAAGAATGGCCCAACCCAATATGTCATCATGTTCAGTGATGGCAACAACGCCAGAGCCTGCCACGCTTTCGCCCTCAAATTGGTTTTGTGGTTTTGGGGTGGCTTCAAACGTTGCATGACCTGTTTCAATTCCCTCGCAGTAAATGCGGGCAACATCATCCCAGTCAGTGGGCATATAAGGGCGAAGTGTGATTGCGGGTGTCATAAAAAGGTAGCTTCTGATAAAAAAGAGAGTGCTAAGCAGTGTATCTTCCTTGACAATAGGATCATTTGCCCCAATCTGCAAGCGGTCTAACACTGATAAATCAATGGGCTTTGTTGGGGAAAAATAATGGTGTCACACCTTGGCAGTCATATGGAACTTGAAACCCTAGTCGCATGTCTTGATGGGCAAGACGCTGAGGGCTTACACGCCATATTAAAGCAGGCAGGGTTTGAGTGTTTCTTAAGCCCCAGCAACCAGCTTAGCCGTAAAGGCACCAAAGCATTTGATGTGCTTGTCCGTACAAAAGACATGCTGGGTGCAAAAACTGTGATGTCCCGTGTATCGGTCATGCCGCGCGGGACGGCGAAATTAGATGCTGACGGCGAATTATTATACTGTGCTTTGTGTGGGTCAGATCATGTGCATGCTTATCAAGGGCAAATCCCTACGATTATCCCAAGTATATCACGGACAGCAGAACCAAGTGCTGGATGGTATCATTGCCTAACGTGCGATGGTTACTATAATAATAAACCAAGCCGTTATAAGTCGCTGCCTTTTGGGTTGATGTACGGCAGCATATTAGCGGCCTTCACTTTGTTGGTGATTTGGTTGATCGAATGGCTGAGGTTTAATGTATAGGAACCCGCAACCCGCGGGTCAAAGTATGCCTAATAGCTGAAATCATGGAACACATGATTAATATCCCCACCCCAATCGCCATTGAAGCGATCCAGTAATATATCCGCTGGGGTTTTGCCACTTTCCACAACATCCCACAGACTATGCAAAAAGCCTTGCTCGCTATCGCCGCTGGTTGAAAACCGCGCCCGCGTTTTTAACCCAGCATCAGCAACAGACAGCACACGCCGGCCCAAGTCCTGAAATGTTTCATTTTTAATCGTGGTTAGCAAACCCATACGAGGGGCATTATCACGCATATGGGCCATATCGTCTAGCGACCAATCTTTAATGATATCATAGGTGGCTGTTTGGGCATCTTTATCATACAGTAAGCCAACCCAGAAGGCAGGCAAAGCGCACAGTGCAGGCTGCGCCCCACCATCAGCACCGCGCATTTCCATGTATGTTTTTAATCGGACTTCGGGAAACAAGGTGGTTAAATGGTCTTGCCAATCATTCAGTGTGGGCTTTTCACCCATTAATGCGGGAAGTTGTCCTGCCATAAAATCGCGGAAACTTTGGCCCGAGGCATCAATATATTTGCCGCCCCTGCGTACAAAATACATGGGGACATCAAGGACATGATCGATATAACGCTCGAAGCTCATGCCGTCTTCAAATACAAAGGGTAGCATACCTGTGCGGTCTGGGTCTGTATCGGTCCAAACATGGCTGCGTTTACTGCGCATCCCATTTGGGCGGCCTTCCAGAAATGGGCTATTAGCAAACAGTGCTGTTGCTAGGGGCTGCAGCGCTAAGCCAATACGAAATTTTTCAATCATGTCCGCTTCATCGGCGAAATCAATATTCACTTGAACTGTACAGGTGCGCAGCATCATATCTAGGCCCATGGTGCCGACTTTAGGCATATAGGACCGCATGATATCATAGCGCGCTTTCGGCATTACAGGGACCTCTGAGCGCTTTAATGTGGGATGAAAACCTAGACCCAAGAAGCCTATATTCAAGGTCTCCCCAATTTCACGGGCATCCACCAAATGGCTGCTGGTCTCGTTACAGGTTTGATGGATTGTCTCTAGCGGTGCGCCAGACAGTTCAAATTGTCCGCCAGGTTCCAATGTGATTGATGCGCCGTTTTTGGTCGCAGCAATCAAGTGGTCATTTTCATGAACAGCCGCCCAGCCACGATCAACAAAGCCTTGGATCACATCACGAACACCAGCCCGTCCTGCACTGCCTTCATATGTTAGTGGACCTAAGTTATCGCGGTGGAAGATGAATTTTTCATGCTCTGACCCTATGCGCCATGTGCTGCGGTCTGGGGCATAGCCAGTTTCCATAAAAGCCAAAAGGTCAGCTTTATTATCCATGATCGGATTATTGTTTGTCGCACTGTCTGACATGATGCAGCCCCTTGATGATGATGAGGCTGCAAGCAAATGTCTATATGAGCAGGCAGCACTATCGCTGCTTCAATGTAAGCACACACAGAGGCTCGATCAAGGATAAGATGTTCGCAATGACGTATTCGTGATGCATCAAGCCGCGGGATGCTGTTCGTTTTCGTCCATAAATACGTTAATATCTGAGGCGTCCTTAGACAGGTCCATCCCGTAGATATGAAGTGTTATTGCGGGCGCCAAGCTGGTGTTGGACAGGGAGTGAACACCCGCCGGAAAAGCTCCAACGGTTGTCACTGCACCCGCACCAGCATGGATGGTTTTTTCGTGTTTTGCTTTGTAAGGGGATTTAACAGAATCGCTTATAGTATAACAATCGCAGGTGATGTCCCCTTTAACGACACTGACACAGCCCCAAGCATTATGGCCATGCACGGGGGTAACCGCATCTGGCGCCCAAGCAATTAACATCATAGAAAAGCGCCCAGAAGGGTCGCAGTAAAATACATCGCGGCAATAAGCCCCACAAGCAGGAGTTAATGCGGGCAGAGCGCTGGCTGGTAATTGACTGATCCGGTCCTGCATCAAAGTTTTTATTGCTTTTAAATGTTGCTCGCCTTCCAGACAGCTTGTTAAAACCGACACCTCATGGGCTATGGTTTTTAAATTAACGGTTTTGTCTAGTTCTAATATTTCATCACGAGGCATATCGCAGGTCCATAAATCTAATTTTATATTATTTATAGGAACAGTATACCAATATAATACAGAAATATGTTTGCAAACTTGCAATGAAAATGCGTAATTTTAGAAAAATAATGCTACTAATTTATAATTAATTGGAAAAAATTATTCGATTGAAATATAATTACATGGTTAATTTTTTATTAATTGGCCAATATTTAGAATTCATGATTTCTCGAAGTAAACCATTGTCTGGCGGGATAGCGCGATCAATTGACTGCTTTCATCAAAAATGTGTCCGCTTTGAATACAATAACCATTGGCGGCATTGTCTAGTCGGAACTGCAAGTAATACCATCCCCCTTTAATTTCGGCAGGGTCTACAATGAAATCAAGCGCCCAGCTTAAACTGCTTGCTAAGGGTGGCTTAGAATAGTGGGACATAATAATTGGTGGTGGGATGTCGCAGGCCATGACAGTACGCAATAAAGGTTGGTCGTTTAAGCCTTCGCGCAAGCGGGACCAAATCCCCAGTGTTGTTGATGCGGTATTTGAACCTGGAACTCCATTGCCATCCCAGTGCTGATCAAATTTAGATAAAAACTGCGGAATCACATTATCCGCAGCCATCGATATTGTATCCA
>JABABO010000118.1 GCA_014238195.1 Kordiimonadaceae bacterium
AATGTATCAGCGCCAATGCCGCCGCTCAGTTGATCATCGCCAGACCCACCCACAAGCGTATCATTGCCACTACCACCAAGGATGGTATCGGTGCCGTCACCACTGTACAGAATATCACTGTGGGCGCCGCCGTTCATTAGATCATTGCCCCAGCCGCCGTAAAGGGTGTCAAAACCTTCATCACCCAAAACAGTGTCATTGCCAAAACCACCGAACATAAGATCATCACCGCGACCGCCTGTTACACTGTCATCATCGTTGCCACCACCCAGTGTGTCATGGCCTGCGCCGCCAATAACGGTATCATCACCAGCGCCTGCCCAGATAACATTATCATCAAAATCGGAGGACAGGGCCTCTGCTGTGCCACCATAGATCACATCATCGCCTGTCCAACCGAACAGATAATCAGCACCACTGCCGCCTTCAAGGGTGTCATTACCAGGACCGCCGCCGATTGTATCATTGCCGTCGCCGACATCAGCATAATCGTCACCAGTAAGGGCAGACACAATATCGTCCTCAAGGCCATATTCTAAGATATCATCACCCGGTGTTGGGGTTATTTGATTATCCAGCAGGTTTGCCCTAGGCAAGGTTGAGTGATCGGCAGGGCCATCAACGGGGTTGAGGATTGTGACCGTGATGGTTTCATCGGCATTATGCGCGGTATCTGAGGCGCGGAGCGTGAAACTGTCTGTTAGGGCACTGCCGTCCCCAAGGTTTTTAACAGCATCCAAAGTAGTGTTTAGGGTAAAGGTCCAATCGCCATTTACAACGGATACAGTGCCATAGGTGGGATCAGCGGTAACCGCCCAGGTGAAGTCAGCTTCTAATTTACCCTCCGCGTCGATAACACCTAGGGTACCACTGGCTTTTTTGGAAGAATTATCAAGATTAATCACATCTTTTGGCGCTTCTACAGCGAAAAGGCTGTGTGGTAGGTTACTGCTATTCCTAGGCCCGCCAAATATGACATAAGTTTCCCCTGACTGAGTAGAGTTCGGGTCCGCCCTATTAGCACCTATCAGCAGATCAGCGTAGCCATCAGCGTTGACATCCCCTGCACCAGAAACAGAATAACCACTTCTATCGTCAACATCAATTCCATTGATTTTAAACCCATTGGTGCCATCAAGGGCAGAAAGGTTGATATAGGCCCCAAAGTGGGTGCCACCAAATATAAGATAGGATTGACCTGCTTTATCTTTGTTCGGGTCAGCCTTATAAGCGCCGATCAGCAGATCATTATAACCATCATCGTCAAAATCCCCAATGCCGGAGACAGAAATGCCAGCGTCATCACCGCCCTCAATGCCATTGATGACAAAACCATTGCTGCCATCCAGGCTGGAAAGATTGATAACAGAGTCAAAAGCAACGCCTTCGGATTTACCAAACAGCACATAGGCCGCACCTGAATCATCGCCCTGCTTATTCAAGGCCTCATCAGCGCCAATGATAATATCATCCCAGCCATCGCCGTTAAGATCACCCGCAGCTGCGACCGACCTGCCAAATTCGCCGTCTTCGTCTGAATTACCATTAATGATAAAACCATTTGTGCCGTCTAGGGACGATACATTAAAGCCAGCGGCACCAAAACCACCATCGTCACCAAACACCACATATGTTACGCCATCGTCACTGCTTGCACCGTATGAGCCGATAATGATATCGTCGCAACCATCGCTGTTGATATCCCCAGCGGTGGAAACAGCGAGCAGATCATCCCCATCAATGCCTGTCAGCTTAAAGCCGTTTGTACTGCCATCAAGGGCGCTCAGATTTATCCCTGAGGCGGTGAAGCTATCGCCGCCAAACACCACAAAGCTTTCACCGTC
>JABABO010000318.1 GCA_014238195.1 Kordiimonadaceae bacterium
AGACTTATAGCCAAATAAGGTGATCAATATTCACCGCATTTGACTATATAGCGAGACCAATGAATAATGATTTCATTATTTATTGATAAGTCGAACCGATACAAAGACTTATAGCCAAATAATGGGATCAATATTCACCGCATTTGGCTATATAGCGAGACCAATGAATAATGATCTTATTATTTATTGATAAGTCGAACCGATACAAAGACTTATAGCCAAATAATGGGGTCAATATTCACCGCATTTGGCTATATGTAGATTAATTGGATTCGGCTGGGAAATAAGCGATTTTTTAAAATCGGTCTTGACGCACTAAAAAACCACGGCTATTACCAGCCTGCTTTTGATGGCTGTATGGGTTCACGTGTGATACTGTAAACGCATTGAAAGTATTAAATGTCTTCGGTACGGCGAAGTAGCTCAGCTGGTTAGAGCACCGGAATCATAATCCGGGTGTCGGGGGTTCAAGTCCCTCCTTCGCTACCATTTTTATCTTTTATTTTCAGTGGTTTGTAGTGTTTGAAAAAACACGCGCCATTAATGCTTCAAGATAGTGTTTGTCAATGTCATCAAACATTGCCACTTGTGTTGAATCGACATCAAAAACAGCGATTAATTCAGATTTCGCATTAAATACGGGCACTGCAATTTCACTGGTTGAGGCGATCTCACAGGCGATATGATTTTGCACCTTATGGACATTGTCGATAATTTGCGTTTGTTGCTGGATTGCTGCGGTGCCACATACACCGCGGCCAAAAGGGATGCGCAAGCATCCTAGGGTTCCTTGGTAGGGGCCTATAACCAGCTCGCTGGGATTATCGGGATCAACACAATAAAAACCTGTCCAATAATAGGCGCTGGGAAAAGCACCTGCAAGCAAACAGATGAGTGTTGCCATCTGGGCAGTGATATTCGTTTCTCCGTCTAATACGGCAATGATTTTCTTGGTAACGTCTTGATAAATGTCCGGCTTATTCATTTGGCCCGCAGTCCATAAATACATCTTCGAAAATTGACCCAATCAGTAACCGCCCGCCAGCATAGGAGGCAACCGTTGATGCCGACATTGGTTTGCCAGTTGAAGCGTAAATTTCTGTAACCGTTGGGTTTAAAGCATTGACATCAATGCGAAGAACTTGCGACGGGGCACTATAAGCTGCATCTTTCATATGCGCTGCGGTTTTTAAAAGTTGAGGGTGTGCACCTGTGTATAATGCACCGTCGGTTCCCCATTCGATGTTATCGGGGGCGCTGTCAATGTCATAGGCTTCGGCCCATCTTAAGGCGTTTGTCTTGACATCGCGGGTAAATTTCGTAATGCGCTGGCCGTTAATTTCCGCGACATAAAGCGCATCCCTTTCTGGGCTAAGCAGGATACCGTTGGCATATTGTAGTCCGCCGAGCACTTTTTTCATGCCCCTAACATTACCATAAGCCACACCAGCGTAGGGTAATTGCAGGTAAAGTTCCAGCGCAGCCCCTAATGGGCTGTCATTATGTTGATCGATTGAGGCAAAATACGTGTCAGGCCCATCGGCTGTTATATCGTTTAAGCTCGTGGGGCTGGGGATTTGCGCAATAAGATTTAAGGTATTATCTTGAATATCAAAGATCAACACTTCACTGGACTGCATATTCATAACCCCTGAAAAATCTTCATTTTCTGGGTGGTTGATGACAAATAATCGGTCTAGGCCATCTTTAATTGGGTTTTTCCACAGGCTAATACCGTGTGGGCGAAAGGTCATATCCGTATCCAGTGTCAAGCGTTGCGGGGCCTTAAAGCTGCCAGGGATATAGCGATAGATGGCGCCGATTTCGCCCTTAGCCCAATTTCTGCGGTCATGGGCAGAAATATAGGCATAGCCATTTGTCGAATCATAGGTAATATCTTCACCGCCTTTGGTGCCTGTAACAGCGACGCAAACACCATCATAATGATTAGTTATTGTTTTAAAACCGCCAGCATCATAATAGGTCCAAGCGCCAAAGGCAGCGAGTATAACGAAACAGGCACCAATGCCTTTTGTGAGTGACTTTAGCATTTGATAGATTTCCTTACCGTGACTTTAAGAACTTTGTATAGTGCGCTTAAGCAACAGTTGCATCGTGTTCGGCTTCAAGGGCTTTGGCTTTATTATAGGCTGGTATGGTTTCCAGATTTTCACTGTAGCGTTCTATATTAGGGAAAGCTTTTATCATACCACTGTTTTGCAGACTTTGAACGATGAAAGACATCATAATATCAGTCCCTGTTAGAGTGTCACCGACCAGAAATATTTTCCCATCAAGACACGCATTAAAATAGCCTAATATTTTCGCCAGTTCGCTGTTGGCATAGGCTGGTAAGAAATTCATATCCCCGCCATCGCGCATGATAAAGAGCTTTAACAACAGGGGCAGCATTGCTGAGCTTTCGGCAAAATGTATCCACTGGGACACTTGCACAGCCTCGGCACTGTCTTTGGGGGCGGCGATTTTACCATTGCCGTAAGTGGCAATCAGATATTCGGTAATGGCACCAGATTCAGCCACCACCATGCCATTATCTTCAATCACGGGTGATTTACCAAGCGGATGCACGGCTTTTAAGCTATCAGGGGCAAGGGATGTAACGCTGTCCCGTTGATAGGCCTTAATTTTATACTCAACGCCAAGCTCTTCCAGCAGCCAAATAATGCGCTGCGAGCGGGAACGATTAAGATGATGCAGTGTAATCATAACAATTCCTTCAAATTCCAATAGTAATGTGTGCATGGTATCATAAGGCATCTCATCACGATAACAAGCAAACAGTCGCATATAAACTATGGCGGAAATCCATGCAGCCTTAATTTTATCATAATTGATCTTAAAACGGTCGCCACTCCCGCACATTGCCGCCACAAAACAGTTGCATTGTCTCAATCGCGGCAGAAATGTCGCGGCTGAAAGTGGCTGATAGTCAACATTCAGTCCGTAATTTTAAAGTTTGTTTTTATCTTATATACAGGGCAATTAACGATGATGAGTATGCGTACATTTTATAACCAAACAAATAGAAAAGTGGCTAGAACGACAGCGACTTTGGCTTCGGTTGGGGTGGTCCTGAGTTTCTAAGGATATTTTGGTATAAGCTTTCGTTTTGGGCCATGGATTTTAGATCATACCATCTGATCCTTGGCCCTGAAACTCATTGCTTGTATCTGTAGTGTCTTGCTGCTAGCGTTTTCTGACTGAAGCAAGCAGGAGGGGCGCTATGGATGATATTGTAATTCGGGCGATTGCCGCCAACGACAGTGAAGACTTAATTGCTTTGATTGACAGTGTCTTCAAGGAGTATGCAGATCAAGGTGTTGTTATTGATTTGGTAGGCTTGGATGCTGACCTTTACGTTATGGCGGAAAAAACCGCCGAGGAAAACGGTGAATTTTGGGTTGCGGAACAGGGCGACCAGATTATTGGGTGCATTGGCTATGCCCCGTTGGGGGAGGATATCTTTGAATTAAAAAGATTATATCTTGCAGCTGGAACACGGGGGACTGGTCTTGGGCTGAAGCTTCTGAAACTGATGGAGCAGGCAGTTACAGCCCAAGGTGCCAAAGAAATTATTGCTTGGTCCGACACGCGCTTTACACGGGCGCATCGTTTTTATGAACGGGAGGGATATATCTTGGATAAAACGAATACACGGCACCTAGGTGACCCATCGAACACAGTAGAATATTATCTTGCGAAAACCCTATGATGACCGCCATGATTGGCCTCGGTTATTTTCTGTTTTCGCGCAATTTTATTCAAAGCTTTCGAAAAGGCTTGTGAGACACAGTTAAATCAAGTTACGGTGCAGCCTTAATGTTTCAAGGGGAGCAATGGTTGCTGAGAGTTCAGCGCATATAATATGCACTGAAGACCCTTCGAACCTGATCTGGTAGGGGCTGTGTGCCTTGGGCCAGCGTAGGAATGGAGCTTAATCATGCCCGATACACCAAACACAGACTTTTCAATCACTACCGGTGAAATTGACGGATCTAAAAAAATCTTTGTTCAAAGTGAAGATGACCCATCGGTTTCCGTTGCCATGCGTGAAATTCATCTGCACCCGTCTGCGAATGAAGCGCCGCTAAAAGTGTATGATACTTCTGGGCCGTACACTGACCCTAGCGCTGAAATTGATATCTATAAAGGCCTTGCAGCGCGGCGGAGGGACTGGATACTTGAGCGCGGAGACGTGGAAGACTATACGGGCCGCGAGATTAAACCCGAAGATAATGGTAATGTCGCTGAAAAATATCTTGCCCCTGAATTTCCTGTGAAAATTAATCCGCTGCGGGCTAAGTCAGGGCAGAATGTCAGCCAAATGCACTATGCGCGTAAAGGCATTATCACCAAGGAAATGCACTATATTGCTGTGCGTGAAAATTTGGGCAGGGCGCAAGCAAAGGAAGCACTGCTGCGTGACGGTGACCCGATGGGTGCCGATATTCCCGATTATATAACGGGGGAGTTTGTGCGCACTGAAATCGCGGAAGGCCGTGCAATTATCCCCAATAATATTAACCACCCAGAAACCGAACCGATGATTATTGGGCGTAATTTTTTGGTGAAAATTAATGCCAACATTGGGAACAGCGCCCTTGGTTCTTCGATTGCGGAAGAAGTGGATAAAATGGTGTGGGCAACCCGCTGGGGCGGTGACACGGTCATGGACCTGTCAACGGGGCGTAATATCCATAACACCCGCGAATGGATCATCCGCAATAGTCCAGTTCCCATCGGCACAGTGCCCATTTATCAGGCCTTGGAAAAAGTAGACGGCGTGGCCGAAGACCTGACATGGGAAATTTTCCGTGACACACTGATCGAGCAAGCTGAACAGGGTGTTGATTATTTTACCATCCATGCTGGCGTGCGCCTGGCCTATGTTCCTATGACAGCTAAGCGTGTGACAGGGATTGTATCACGTGGTGGCTCTATCATGGCGAAATGGTGCCTAGCCCATCACAAAGAAAGTTTTCTTTACACGCATTTTGAAGATATTTGCGAAATTATGAAGGCCTATGATGTGGCCTTTAGTCTTGGGGATGGCCTGCGCCCTGGGTGCGGGGCTGACGCGAACGATGAAGCGCAATTCGCTGAGCTACGCACGCTGGGGGAACTGACGAAAATCGCTTGGAAGCATGACGTGCAAGTGATGATCGAAGGCCCTGGCCATGTGCCCATGCATAAGATCAAAGCCAATATGGACGAGCAATTAAAACACTGTCATGAAGCACCGTTTTATACTCTTGGCCCCTTAACAACTGATATTGCACCAGGCTATGACCATATCACCAGCGCCATTGGGGCCGCGATGATCGGTTGGTTTGGAACTGCAATGCTGTGTTATGTGACACCCAAAGAACACCTAGGATTACCTGACCGAAATGATGTGAAAGTCGGGGTGATTACCTATAAATTGGCGGCTCATGCGGCTGATCTTGCCAAGGGCCATCCTGCTGCGCATCACCGTGATGATGCCATTAGCCGCGCCCGGTTTGAATTTCGCTGGGAAGATCAATTTAATTTGTCACTGGACCCTGAAACAGCAAGGGACTTTCATGACCAAACCCTGCCAAAAGAAGCCCATAAAGTGGCGCATTTTTGTAGCATGTGCGGCCCAAAATTTTGCAGCATGAAAATCACTCAGGAAGTCCGTGATTATGCGGCTGCGAAAGAAGAAGCTGAAAAAGGTATGGCTGAAAAATCTGTTGAGTTTAAACAGCAGGGTTCAGAAATTTATCAACCAACCGAAGCCGCTGAATAGCTAGCTGATAGCAAGATTTTAGCACTTCGCGTTAGGCTTAATTGCTTAAACACTAAAAGATATAGTCATGGCGGCTAAGTCACTAACGCTTAGCCCCGTGAATAAGAGTGTCGTGCTCTCATTCAAGGTTATCACCAAGCCATTATCTGTATCTTCCGCCGCACTTGCAAGCGTTTCTAGGCCGCTGAAATCAGTGCTTGATAAATCCAGACTATCATTATCAAGATCAAAATCAGTCACGTGATCATGACCGCTGTCCAAGGTGAAGCTAAAGGTATCAACCCCAAGCCCGCCTGTAAGCTGATCATCACCAAACCCGCCAAACAGCGTATCATTACCACTGCCGCCCAGCAGTGTATCCGCACCCAAGCCGCCCAACAATAAGTCCGAATGGGCACCGCCATTGATCAGGTCATCACCAAGGCCGCCGTAGATGGTATCAAATCCTTGATTGCCTAAGATGGTGTCATTACCCTCGCCGCCAAAAGCAAGGTCATCGCCGCGACCAGCCGTTACACTATCATCGCCGCCACCGCCGCCAAGCGTGTCTGCCCCTGCGGCACCAACAACTGTATCGTTGCCCGTACCAGCCCAAACAATATTGCTACTGGGGTCGGTTGAAACTGAGCCTTCCGCGCCAACATAGATCAGATCATCCCCTGTCCATCCAAACAGAAGGTCGCCGCCCTCGCCGCCATAAATCGTGTCATTACCCTCGCCGCCGCCGATCATATCATCACCGTCGCCGCCATCAATGTAATCCCCGCCTTGGTTCCCTGAGATAACATCATCATCACGGCCATATTCTAAGGTATCATCACTGGTCGTGGGTGTTGTTTGCGCTACAGGGAGGTCTGCTGTTGGTAGGGTCGCGTGATCGGCTGGGCTTGGGGCTGCGACAGGCAAGAAAAAAGCAGGGCCACCAAAAATCAGATAACTTTCACCATCTGGGTCAGCACCAACGGCCCCAATGATCATGTCGTCGTAACCATCGTTATTGATATCACCAGCACTGGATACGGAAATACCGCCCTCATCGTCTTCATCAATGCTGTTGAGTTTAAAGCCATTACTGCCGTCAAGGCTAGATAAATTAAAGACAGAATCAAAACCACTTTCGTGACCAAAGATCAAATAAATTTCCCCCGCGCCGCTAATATTATTTGGATCGGCGCTCGAAGCCCCGATAATTAAATCATCGTAGCCATCGCCGTTAATATCGCCCGCGCTGGCGACCGACGTGCCACTTTTATCATCCGCATCAATACCATTAATGATAAAACCATCATTGCCATCTAAGCTGGATAAGATTATTCCTGATCCTAAGTTTTCCGCGCCGAACACCACGTAGCTTTGACCTGCGCTACTGAAACCATTTGGATCAGCTTTTTCAGCGCCAATAATAATATCGTCGTAGCCATCACCGTTTATGTCCCCAGCGCTGGCGACCGAATTACCGCTTCTATCGTCATTATGATTGCCGATCAGCTTAAAGCCGTTGGTCCCGTCAAGGCTGGATAGGTTGAACGCAGCAGCAAAGCCATCGTACGTTCCATAGACCACGTAACTTTCGCCCGCGTCATCATTGCTTGGTTGGTCCGCTTTGTTGGCCCCAATGATCAGGTCAGCAAGACCATCACCGTTGACATCGCCAGCGTCTGCGACAGAAAAACCGCTATAGTCTTGGGCATCAATACCGTTAATGACAAAACCATCATGACCATCAAGGGCAGACAGTTCTAACACACTTTCAAAACCACCACTGGCCCCATAGACCACGTAACTTTCGCC
>JABABO010000320.1 GCA_014238195.1 Kordiimonadaceae bacterium
ACGCGGTTAATAATTGCGCCCTTTTCGATGCTCAAGCCCAAGCTTTCAGCAATGTCACCCGTAACAGGCGAAATGCTAACACCAAGCCAACCCCGTGCAATACGGCCTTTTTCTTTCAATTCAGCAATAATCCGCTGAGCGTCCGACGATGGGATCGAAAAGCCAATACCTACATTACCACCTGTTGGGCTAAAAATGGCTGTGTTTACACCGATCACCTTACCGTCCATATTGAACATAGGCCCACCCGAGTTACCTCGGTTGATAGGCGCATCTGTTTGCAAATAATCAATATAAGTGCTGCCATCAAGGCCACGGTTGCGTGCTGATAATATCCCAGCCGTTACCGAACCACCAAGGCCAAATGGATTACCAATGGCAACAACCCAGTCACCGATACGGGACTTATCGCTGTCTCCCCATTTAACAAACGGTAAGGGGCCATTACGGGTTTCAATTTTCAAAAGCGCCAAATCAGTCCGCGAATCTCGGCCAATGATTTTAGCATCATATTCATCCCCGTTTACAGTGATCACAGTGATTTCATCAGCTTCTTCGACAACATGATTATTAGTCACCACATACCCATCAGCATCAACAATGAAACCAGACCCAAGTGAACGCGCTTCACGGGGCTGGTTATCTTCTTCTACGCGGTCACGGAATTGATCCCAAAATTCGCCAAACGGCATTCCTTCTGGTACGCGCGGCAGTGCTGGACGACCTTTGCCGCCACGCCCCCGAACCGTTTGCACGGTCGAGATATTCACAACAGCTGGTGATAGATTTTCTACAAGGTCAGCAAAACTGTCAGGGGCGCCGCGGGCATATGCTGGTGTATATGTTATCACAAGCGCCCCGATGATCATCAAGGATAGTGTAATAGCCTTGAACTGTGAAATAGCCTTGAACTGGCGTGCGCCAAGGATGGCTTCTTTTGTTATTATCATGCTCACGCACTTTACTCCTTTATTATTTTGACGCCGTAATTATTTGACATCTACAATACTACTCAATCAGCCCTCTCGTTGCCTAGCAGCAGTATAAAAACATTTATCATGCATACTTTACTTGCATGAACATACTCATAGCTACACTAATTCACATTAGGGTCAAGGCAAGGCTTGATGAATTGCGGTAAACGGTTCAACTCATGCGGCAAGGTGCCTGTTATTGAGTGCGAGCTTGCGAGTCAGGAGGCCATTTTCCGCTTAATGATTTTGCGCTTCCTCATCTTCAAAATCACCGAACAGGTCATCTTCTTCAATGTCTTCACGCTTCCCATTGCGCACGGAATGTCGGCGAGACTGCAAGTAAGCGGTACGGGCAAAAGTATAAGGGTCACTCGTTTCATAAAGACCATCAATTTGGGCATCAAGACCTGCGCGAAGACTTAAAACCTCAGCCGCAGTGTGGCCAAGTTGCAAGCCCTTTTCATCCATACCCCGCTCAGCTATTCCTACGGGGTTCAACTGCATATCCACAGCAGTTAGAGCAAAGGAATCCCGGACAGTAGAGGGTCCAAAAAACGGCAGCACAAGATAGGGCCCTTCGCGCACGCCCCATACGGCAAGCGTTTGCCCGAAATCTTCATTGTGATACGTTAACCCCGCTTTTGGGGCCATATTCAAGGTACCCCCTAAGCCTAGTGTTGTGTTGATAAAGAACCGACCGATTGTGTCACTTGCACGATCAAATTCGCCCTGTAAAATATCATTGATAAACACCCACGGCTCCCGTAAATTACGGAAAAAGTTACGGACTATTTTGCGCGGGGTTTCAGGTAATTTATTATAGGTGTTGGCGACAGGGTCTATAATGGCGCGGTCAGCAACTTCATTAAAAGCAAAAACAGCGCGGTTCATACCCTCTAATGGGTCAGGGTTTTCTGGGTCGTCCCTTGTGCTTTGAATAGTTGAACATGCACCTAGAATAGCTAGGAAGAAAAGCGAAATTAAAATACGTGAAGACTTTTTACTCATGGGTACTTCCTAAAAGGCTAGGGCTTAGGCCATAGATACTAATGATCCAGCAATTAATACTAAAATATAATTTATAGAAGGCAAGGAAATTATAAATTGCTGTTAACTAATTTGAATGTTCAAAGCAGTTTCTGCACGCGCCAAAATTCATTACCATAGGACGCGACACATATTGTTCTTTACAAATATAAAGAAATCTTTATGTTGTTTCTTGAGGAATATTTATGGCGATTCGGCACTCGATGATTTCTAACCTAACTATTATCATGGGGACACTGATTGCTTATCGAGAATACACGGAACTGAATAATGGATGAAATATTAGCAGTGCTAAGGGCAGCGGGGGAGGCAACACGTTTGCGCATTCTTGCACTTTTGCGCTCAGGCGAACTGACAGTGGGCGAGATTGTTTCCGTTCTTGACCAAAGCCAGCCACGTGTTTCACGTCATTTGAAACTGCTCTGCGAGGCAGGATTACTTGACCGCTTCCGCGAAGGTACGTTGATTTTTTACCGGTTGAGTGAACAGAACTCTGCCAAAAAACATCATCAAGCGATACTAGGTTGGCTCGATAACTTTGATAGTATCGTTCAATCTGATCAAAGTAAGTTGGCGACAATCCGTAGATCACGATTTGAAGCAGCCCAAGCATATTTTACCGATAATGCGGCCAAATGGGACGAAATTCGATCCCTGTATGTGCCCGAACAACAAGTCGAGCAGGCCCTGCTAGACTGTTTAGAAGAACGGTATTTTTCTAATATTCTGGATATAGGGACAGGCACAGCCCGTATGTTAGAGCTTTTTGCACCGCAGTGCGATCAAGGCTTAGGGCTTGATGTATCCCTTGAGATGCTAGGCCATGCTCGTAGTCATTTGCTTGAAAAAAACCTAGACCATTGTACAGTCCGCCGTGGTGATATGTATGACTTGCCCATTGAGGATGAAAGCCAAGACCTTGTGTTATTTCATCAAGTTTTACACTTTGCTGATGACCCTGCCCTTGCCATTAAAGAGTCCTGCCGCGTGCTAAGACCTAACGCCCAGATGCTGATCGCTGATTTTGCCCCCCACGATGAGGAATTTTTACGCGATGAACATGCGCACCGCCGCCTAGGGTTCGCAGACGATGAGATCATCAATATCGCAGCAATGTCGGGCCTGAATGCCAGTGGCATAACCCACTTAACAGGTGGTCGTTTAGATGTAACCATATGGCAATTTTGTGCCAATAGCGCTTAAAAATATTGCGCGGATTTAATTTTCGAGTCTTTAAAGGAGCAAACCCCGTGTTAGATTATACACGCTCTATTCAACCCTCGCTATTCGCGGAACCTGTAAAGGACGTGCGTATTTCTTTTGAATTTTTTCCGCCGAAAACCCCAAAAATGGAAGAAACACTCTGGACTTCGATCAAAAAGCTAGAACCATTGAACCCTGCTTTTGTCTCTGTAACGTATGGGGCTGGTGGTAGCACGCGGGAGCGCACCCACAACACAGTCAAACGCATCTTGAATGAAACTACATTAACCCCAGCTGCTCACCTTACATGTGTTGGGGCAGACCGCGGCCAAATTGATGACGTTATTCAGCAATATAAAGCCGAGGGCGTTCATCATATTGTGGCCCTGCGCGGTGATGCACCTGAAGGCGTTAATACGTATACGCCGCATCCAGATGGTTATGCAAACGCAGCAGAGCTTGTATACGGTATTCGCAAACTGGGGGATTTTGAAGTTTCTGTTGCAGCCTATCCAGAAAAACATCCAGACAGCCCAAATTTAGCCGCTGACTTGGATAATTTAAAACGCAAATTAGATGCAGGGGCAACCCGTGCCATCACACAATTATTTTTTGAACCTGATGTTTACTTCCGTTTTATGGACCACTGTCAATCGTACGGCATTGATGTGCCAATTGTACCCGGAATTTTACCCGTGACCAATGGTAATATGCTACGCACCTTTGTTGCAAGTTGCGGCGCTGCTGTGCCAGCATGGCTAACAGATATGTTCGACGGTCTTGATGAACGGCCAGGCACACGGCAAATGGTGGCAGCAGCAATAGCAGCCGAGCAAGTCCGCCGCCTTTACGCAGGTGGTGTCAGGGATTTCCATTTTTATACAGCGAACCGCGCCGACCTTACATACGCCATATGTCACATGCTTGGGCACCGTGAACAATTGCCACACAGCTCTAGGAGGGCACAATAATGCAAATCCGCGAAGACCGAATTGCTGTATTAACCACACTTTGCCAGAACCGTATTTTGGTGATGGATGGCGCGATGGGCACCATGATACAACGGTACAAATTAAGCGAGACTGATTTCAGGGGGACGCGCTTTAAGGACCGTAATAATGACCTGAAAGGCAATAATGATTTATTGTCTTTAACTGCACCCAACGTAATAAAAACCATCCATAATGATTTTTTGGATGCTGGCGCAGATATACTTGAAAGCAACACCTTTAATAGCACGCGGATTTCGATGGCTGATTATGCTATGGAAGACTTAGCTTATGAATTGAATGTAACAGGGGCTAAGCTTGCCCGCGAATGCGCCGATGCGTTCACGGACAAAACCCCTGATAAGCCTCGTTTTGTTGCGGGATCAATCGGGCCGATGAATAAAACCTTATCCGTGTCGCCCGATGTGGATAACCCTGGCTTTCGCGAAGTGTCGTTCGACGGTGTTGTTGCTGCCTACAAAGAACAGGTGCGGGGATTAATCGAAGGCGGTGTTGATCTTATTCTTATTGAAACGATATTCGATACGCTCAATGCAAAAGCCGCTATTTTTGCCACGCAAGATGTGTTTGAAGATTTGGGGATAACACTACCGATTATGCTTTCCTGCACTGTGACAGACATGTCTGGGCGTAACTTATCGGGTCAAACCGTTGAAGCCTTTTGGTACAGTGTGCGCCATGCAAAACCTTTTTCTGTGGGCCTTAACTGCGCTTTCGGGGCGGAGCATTTACGCCCGCACGCCAAAGTACTTAGCGAAATTGCCGACACCCGCATCTGCGTTTATCCTAACGCTGGCTTGCCCAATGAAATGGGCGAATATGATGAAACACCCGCAATGACATCGGCCCACTTAGCTGACTGGGCGGCAAGCGGATTGCTGAATATAACAGGCGGCTGCTGCGGCACAACACCAGACCACATCCGCGCTATTGTCGATGCAGTAAAAGGGGTGCCCCCGCGTGTTATCCCAAAGGCTAACCATCAAATGCGACTATCGGGTATTGACCCCATCACCATTATTCATTCACAAATCAGTGATGCAGCTGAGGTAGCGGTATGAGAAAATCCACAGCACAGTTTATAAATATTGGTGAGCGCACGAATGTTGCAGGCTCAGCTAAATTTAAAAAACTGATTATGAATGATGACTATACAGAAGCGGTTTCTGTCGCCCGCCATCAAGTAGAAGGCGGCGCCCAGATCATTGATATCAACATGGATGATGCCATGCTTGATGCCAAATATGCAATGGAAACTTTCCTAAAGCTTATCGCGGCGGAACCTGATATTTCCCGCGTGCCTATTATGATTGATAGCAGCAAATGGGATGTCATCGAAACAGGTCTAAAATGCGTCCAAGGCAAAGCTGTGGTTAACAGTATCAGCTTAAAGGAAGGCGAGGAACCCTTCATCCAGCAAGCCCGCAAAATTATGCGCTACGGTGCAGCGGTGGTTGTGATGGCCTTTGATACGAACGGACAAGCTGACAGCATAGACCGCAAATTTGAAATCTGTAAGCGCTCCTACGATATATTGGTGCACAAAGTTGGTTTCCCACCAGAAGATATAATCTTTGATCCCAACATTTTTGCTGTGGCAACGGGTATTGAGGAGCACGATAATTACGGTGTTGATTTCATTGAAGCCACGCGCTTGATCAAAACCCATCTGCCTTTTGCAAAAATCTCTGGTGGTGTGTCAAACGTTTCCTTCTCCTTCCGTGGAAACAACCCTTTGCGGGAAGCCATGCACAGCGTGTTTTTGTATCACGCGATCCGCGCAGGTATGGATATGGGGATTGTAAACGCTGGTCAGCTTACCGTCTATTCAGAGATCCCCGACGAACTACGAGACCGCGTAGAAGACGTCATCTTAAACCGTCGCAGTGATGCTACGGAACGTTTGCTGGATATCGCTGGTGACTATCAGGGAACGGCACGGCAGCGCAAAGAAGACCTAACATGGCGCGAACAAACGGTTGCTAAACGCATGGAGCACGCCTTAGTCAAAGGTGTGAATGACTTTATAGAGGCCGACAGTGAAGAAGCACGGCAGCAGTTTGAACGCCCCATCCAAGTGATCGAAGGCCCTTTGATGGACGGCATGAATGTGGTGGGGGATTTGTTTGGCGCTGGGGAAATGTTCTTGCCGCAAGTGGTAAAGTCCGCCCGTGTGATGAAACAATCTGTGGCCTACCTACAGCCGTTCATCGAAGCCGAAAAGTCCGAAGGCGCTAAGTCCAAAGGTAAAATCCTTATGGCCACCGTTAAAGGCGATGTGCATGATATCGGCAAAAATATTGTTGGCGTTGTCTTGCAATGCAACAATTTTGAAATTGTCGATATGGGCGTGATGGTGCCTTGGCCTGATATTCTTCAAAAAGCACGCGAAGAAAATGTTGATATGATTGGCCTGTCTGGCTTGATCACACCGTCGCTGGATGAAATGTGCACAGTGGCCGAGGAAATGGAACGCGCCCGCTTGAGCATTCCGTTGCTAATCGGCGGTGCTACAACCAGCCGTGTGCATACAGCTGTAAAGATTGCCCCCAATTATAGCGGACCATTGGTGTATGTTTTGGATGCTAGCAGGGCCGTTGGTGTTGCATCAACGCTGATGTCGCAGGATTTAAGTGCTGCTTTTATCAAAAACACCAAAACCGATTATGATGATGTGCGCGCTAAACGGCTAGCCAAACCAAAAGCCAACCGTTTAATCAGCTTAGAAAAAGCACGGAACAATGCAGAACCCTTAAGTTACGACCCCGTAGCGCCAACCTTTACAGGGACAAAAGTATTTGATGATTATCCACTGGGTGAACTGGTGGACCGTATTGACTGGACCCCATTTTTCCGAACCTGGGAACTTGCAGGCACTTATCCTGCGATACTAACCGATGATGTGGTGGGCGACAGTGCCACAGCCTTGTTTCATGATGCGCAAATAATGCTGAAGCAAATTGTAGCCGAAAAATGGCTGACCGCTAAAGGCGTTATTGGTTTGTGGCCTGCCAACAGCGACGGTGATGATGTGGTGATTTACGGGGATGACAGCCGCAGCAAAGAAATTTCCCGTCAGTATCACCTGCGTCAACAGGTGGAAAAACGAACAGGCCGCGCCAACGATTGCCTCGCTGATTTTATTGCGCCTAAAGGCACGAATGACTGGGTTGGTGGGTTCGCTGTTACAGCTGGAATTGGTATTGACGCGCATGTGAAACGCTTTAAAGCCGCCCATGATGACTATAATGAGATTTTGTTAAAAGCGCTAGCGGACCGTCTTGCAGAAGCGTTTGCTGAGCGTATGCACGAACGGGTACGGACTGAATTTTGGGGTTATGCAGACGGCGAACAGCTCTCGAACACAGCGCTGATAAAAGAAAAATATCTAGGCATTCGCCCTGCCCCTGGCTATCCCGCTTGCCCTGACCATAGCGCAAAGCCAGAACTTTTCCGCCTGTTGGATGCGACAGTGCAAACGGGCATTGAACTCACAAGCAGCTACGCCATGACCCCAACCGCCGCCGTAAGTGGCTACTATTTCGCCCACCCCAAAGCCCATTATTTTGGTGTTGGTAAAATTGGCGAAGACCAAGTCACTGACTATGCATCCCGCCGTGGTATTGACCTGAGCACCGCTAAACGCGCCCTAAGACCAAATTTAGCGGATTAAGGGGGGGGGGGAGAAAACGATTAATATTGATAATTTAGTAGATATTTTATAGTCTAAGTACAGATATAAAGCAGACCATGTACTGGAAGATTAATGGCTGAAACTGAAATTGAATGGACTGACGCTACTTGGAATCCAGTTGCTGGGTGCACGGTTTTAAGTGCTGGTTGCACTAATTGTTATGCAATGCAGATGGCGAAGCGCCTAGAAGCTATGGGTGTAGAAAAGTATAAAGGGTTAACCCGTACGTCTGGTAAACGAACAGTATGGAAAGGTGTTGTTCACGAAGATATTAAATCTTTGGAAACGCCTTATCGGTGGCGTAAACCTAGGAAAATATTTGTTAATTCCATGAGTGACCTTTTCCATGAAGATGTGAGCAGTGGCTTTATTCAAAAAATCTGGAAGGTCATGAAAGAAACGCCTCAGCATAATTATCAAATCCTTACAAAACGGCCTGAGAGGATGTTGGATGTTCTGGTCGACCATGTAGTAGATGTCTTACCTAATGTATGGTTGGGAACTAGTATAGAGAACTCTGAGGTGGTCGAAAGAGTTAATTATCTTCGTAAGGCGCCTGCAGCGATACGCTTTATATCCTTTGAGCCTTTGATAGGCGCGGTTGGAGAAATTGATTTAACTGATATTCATTGGGCCATCATTGGCGGCGAAAGTGGCCCTAAAGCACGACCTGTAGAAGAGAAATGGATTTCGGAAATCTACGATCAATGCAATTTTCACAAAACCGCTTTTTTCTTCAAGCAATGGGGCACATGGGGCAGTGATAACAAAAAGCGCTCAAAAAAAGCAAATGGCCGAAAGTACTTAGGCCGCACTTGGGATGAAATGCCTCAAGTTATAGTTGCTTAAAATACTCACTTTCTTATAATGAATTTGACTTGACTAGGGTGTGGACTCAATTAAGCCAGCACCTGATTACGTAGATATTTACCATTGCAAGGAAGTTGTGTCTGAGTTTTTCATATCGCATTGCCAACCTCCGCATATCTTTCATTGAGCAGAAGAAGCGTTCAACGATATTGCGCATAGCTAATCAGCCCTAAATATGATGATGATTAAACACTCATAGATTACTTAGAACTCTCACCCTAAAAATTCTCATAAATCAAATTAAC
>JABABO010000322.1 GCA_014238195.1 Kordiimonadaceae bacterium
AAGGATCAGCCAAAAATAATAAGCAAATAACAACACAATAATCGGGTGCAGCGTGAATATTTTTCTCTCACGGCTGATAAAAACCCCTAAGACCGTCAGCGCTGCGATTAAATCTAAGAAAGGAAAACTACGCGCAAATCCATAGGAATGAAATTGCGGAGCCATGTGGGAAACCCAGTTCCATACCAATACGCCCACATGTGGGTTTAAAAGTATGAAGGGCACCCATATAAATACACAGGCTGCTACGACCAAATCGCGCATACAGACTTTCCTCTCAGCACTCTTTCCCCGTGCTCATAATACAGTCTATTGTGAGGAACATAACCGCATAAGGCAAGCCCCGCTTGACACATCAGACTACACACGTCACATTTAAGGTTAACACGCCTTTATAAAAGGATCCCAACTATCTATGCCAGCCATCTATAAAAGAAAGGTTACAACCCCATGAAAAACAATATTTTTCCTCGTCGCTTAGGCTTATTAGGTGCATTTTTAGGATTATTCCTAAGCACGAACGTTAGCGCCCAGAATGAGAGTGATCAAACTTCACCCGCCCAATCAACAGGCCCTACAGTATTGGCAGACACTGTCGTGTGGGGTGGACCGATCTATACAGCTGATGATACTAATCCGCGTGTTAGTGCCGTTGGCATTAAAGACGGACGCTTTATATTTGTTGGGTCTCGCTTAGGTGCAGAAGCGCTCATCGGACCAGATACAACGGTTTTAAGCCTTGAAGGCAGTGCCGCTTTTCCAGGGTTTGTTGACGGGCACGCACACCTCAGCAGCATTGGGGAGCGTGAGGTAATATTTAACTTGGAAGGGATAAATTCACTCACTGCTTTACAGGAAGCTCTTGGGGAAAACCGTGCAGCTAACCCTGACGCACGCGCGATTATTGGTCGTGGTTGGATTGAAACCCACTTTCCTGAACAACGTATGCCATCCCGCTGGGACCTAGACACAATTGTTAACGATGTACCAGTTATTTTAACACGTGCAGACGGCCATGCTTTGGTCGCCAACAGCAAGGCGCTTGAGCTTGCCGCGATAACCAGTCAAACAGAGGCACCCTTTGGTGGGTCTATTCATAAAAATGCCTTAGGCGAACCAACGGGCATTATTATAGATACAGCCATGTCACTTTTGACACCTGTTATCCCTGTTACAACTCAAGAAAACCTAAAGAATCACCTCATCATTGGCGCAACCACTTATGCAGACCTTGGTTGGACAGGCCTTCATAATATGTCTGCTGGTTGGGATGAGAGCCTGCTGCTAGAGCAACTCTCTGACAATGGTGATGTTGGACTGCGCGTTTATAATAGTGTCGATATTGATCAGGCAGAGCCATTGTTTACGGGCGGCGCACGGCAAAGCGCAAACGCGCGCATCGTAACACGCGCCATAAAAATATACACAGATGGTGCCTTGGGGTCACGCGGTGCTGCTCTTCTTGATAAATACAAGGATGCAGACACAAAGGGGTTGATGCTGATTACCGAGGCAGACGCAAGTGCAAGCATGCAACGCGCCCTAAGATCAGGTATACAAATCAATTCCCATGCCATTGGGGATGCTGGCAATCGCAAACTGTTAAATTGGATGGAACAAGCCTTTGCAACTGTCGCTGAAACAGAAAGGGCCGTCAGTGAACCGCGTTGGCGTATTGAACACGCCCAAATCATAAACCCAGCTGATCTGCCGCGTTTTAGTGCCCTTGGTGTTATTCCTTCTATGCAGCCAAGTCACGCAATCGGTGATTTGCATTTCGCTGAAAAGCGCTTAGGCCGCGACCGCTTAAAAGGTGCTTACGCTTGGAATAGTTTACTGAACACTGGATCAATAATCATTGGTGGATCGGATGCCCCTGTCGAGCGCGGTGACCCGATGATCGAATTTTATGCGGCCATCACCCGCACAGACCTGAATGGATATTCTGACGATACTTGGCACCCAGAGGAAACCGTTAGCCGCAGCGATGCCCTAAAAATGTTTACCATATGGCCCGCTTATGGGGCGTTTATGGACACTGAACTGGGGACCATAACAGTCGGCAAAAAAGCGGACCTCACGGCTTTCGATCAAGATATTATGACCATTGAGGCCAACCGCATTCTGCAAACCAAAGCCATTTTGACGATGGTCGAAGGCGAGATTTTATTTCTAGCAAGCAGCCCAGAATTGCCAGAACAAGGGGGCTAAAACAGGAATGCTACAATAATTTTTAGAATTAAAGTCACAAATTGCATTTGATAACGTCCTGTTAGGGTATCATCGTTATGATGTGCGCATGACTATGGCATTAGAAGATGTAAAAAAGGAACGGGAACGCTTTGTGGCGTTTGCTTTTGCTGCCGCAGAAATTTTTCTTGAAGTGGATGAAGACGGCTTTATCACTTTTGAAGGGGGGGCGGTTGACCGCCTGTATCAGGGGGATAAACCAAGCTTAGACGGCCAGAATATTTATGATATTGTCACTGATGATGACCGGGAAATCCTCCGCGCTTTTTTGCATCATCTCAGTCATAAAGGCCGTATTGGACCCGTACCCATTCGCTTTTTAAGCAGCGAAAAACGCGACCTGCCCATTCGGATCTTTGCCCTGCGCATCCCTACACCAAATACGCGGACATACATTTCACTGCGAACAGCCCCCATCAGCAGTGACGATGGTTTTGTCACAGCGTCCGAGGAAGAAGCAGGCCTTATATGTAAAGACAATTTCATCGAACTGACCCAAAAAACCATGAAAGCAAGCCGCGAGAACAATCAAATGTTTCTCACAGTCGCTTCTGTGGATGGATTGCAAAAAGCGACCGAGCGCTTCGGGGAAAAACATGCCCACATTTTACTGAAACGTATTGCAGCCCATATGAAAACATTATCAATTGACGGTGAATCCGCCAGCCAAATTGATGACAAAAATTTTGCCTTTCTCCACAAAACTAAAGGCGATAGTGCAACACTGAGTGCAGCCTTAACAGAAGTAGGCGGCGATATTCAACTCAAGACAACATATTCGACGATTGCCGCAAAAGCGGGTGATATGCCTGAAGATCAAGTTTTGCGCACCCTCAATTATGTGCTCAATAAATTTTGTAAAGACCCAAATGCCTGTGACTTTGAAACTTTAACAAATGCCTATGATACATTGGCAAGCGAAGCGCAAACGCAAGTCGCAGAAATTCGCACAACAATCAGTAGCGGGAATTTTAAACTAGCCTTTCAACCTGTTCGCTTGCTGGCAGATCGTTCTATCCATCACCATGAAGTTTTAAGCCGATTCACCGATAGTTTAGGAGAGCAAACAACAGCAGAGGTCATCGAATTTGCCGAAAACGTTGGTGTTATTGAAGAATTTGATCTTGCTACATGCTTTAAAGCCCTCGATTATATCAAGAAAATGCGTAACTTAGGCACCCCGACACCCTTATCTGTCAATATATCAGGCCGCACGATAGAAAACCAACGTGTCATTCCAAAATTACTTGAAACGCTCACGGCAAATAAGGCTTATGCCCGGTCATTAATCTTAGAACTTACCGAGACATCAGCGATTAGTGATTATAGCCATTCAGGGAAAATCCTGAGCGAAATAAAAGCCTTGGGCTATTCGCTAAGCCTTGACGATTTTGGATCAGGAGCTTCTGGGTATCAATATTTACGGGCATTCAATGTAGATTTCGTAAAAATTGATGGTCAATATATTGCCGATATGGCTAAAAAAAATTACCAACCAACATTCTTATTATCGATGGTACGACTGTGTAATGACCTCGGCCTCAAGACAATTGGCGAGCATGTTGAAACAAAATTCCAAGCCGACTTATTGCGCTCTCTTGGTGTTGACTATGGGCAGGGCTATTTGTTTGGCAAGCCAGATTTCAGTCCAGTGATAGAATATTAATAGTGGTTTAGGTCGTTCATTTAGCTTATAGTTTTTAAGGTTTTTGTTTATAAGGTTTGGCCCTAAATTTTAGCTATGTCTATTCTCGTAACATCGATTGCACTGGTTACAGCGCTTGCTGTGTATGCTTTTTCATGGTGGAAAGAACGCCAGTATCAGCCAGGTAATCCTCCTTTAATTCCGCTTATCTATGTGCAAATATCAGCCTTAATTGTCGCTTTAGTCCTTGCGGCACATCTCATATCCATCACAACTGGCTTGGTTTGGGAACCACCCTTTAGAAGATAATATCTATAGCCAAATACAGTGAATTTTGATCCCCTCATTTGGCTATAAGTATTTGTGTCGGTTCGACTTATCCCAAGAGACTTAGCGAATAATAAGATTATTATTCATTGGTCTCGCTATAGTCAGCAGTTTTCTCATCAAAAGTCTTCATTAATTTAGCCACCCTCGCCTGCGAAAATTCAAAGACTTTCCAATTATATTTGGCATAGAGGGCCGCAGTAAACTGGTGACCAAATAGGCGGCGCTTCCCGCGTTTGCCAACAGAGATATAAATGCCAGCAGGATGATAATTAATCCATTTAACAACTTCGTGACTTTCATCCCACATACGGTCCTTCAAATGGCTACGGCCTGTCGCCTGAGTTGGTGTGACTTGGCTTTTTATCGTGCGCTTACGGTTTTTCCATAGCCTAATCCAGCTGAACACCCCAACCACCACTATAGCGATTGCCCCAAGTATCATGATCGCCATATATGTTGCATTATAATCATTGCCAAGCTTAAGGCGCGCCATCGATTCTTCAAGCGCTTCCTCAGGGGTTAAGCGACTATCACGGTCCAAACTACCGTCACCGGTAAAGCTATAGATTATCGCGTCCCTACGGTCCAAGCTTGCGACCATGCCATTGCCACCATATACTGCCACATAACCATTAGAACCAATGGTTACACCGTAAAGCGGGTTGCCGCTACATTTCACTTTCATATCCAGCAAGTTGGGACGTTTTAAAAACATTTGATAGTCCGTGACACGGGTACAGCGATATCGATACAAGGTGATTAAGTCCCCTAAGCGTAAAGCAATGGCTTCTGTTGGGGCATTGCGGGTTACTGCTATATATAAATCTAAGCTCATTTCACGGGGATCGGCATTCGCTTGAACCTGTGGTGAAAAAAAGCTCCCTTGCGATGACTGTAGGTTTTGCGCGTAAACAGAGGGCATTCTGCTCACAAGGACTAAAATCAATCCTAAAGTGCCAAATACCAATGCATGTCTTTTGGTCATCATGTGTTTGAGCTCTTAATCAACTATTCGCTTCAAGCTATTCAATTAAAAAATGAGAATGATTGCAACACTATTATACCATACATCTAAAAAAAACGGAACCGCAGTCGGGGGAGGGCCAGCGGTTCCGTGCGATACAGTCAGATCAAGGGAAGTCTTAGGCTGCATCAACTATTTTTCATCATAGTACAGAGCTGTTAAAAAGTGGTAAATATCAAAAAACTATGAAAACAATGACTTATTGAGAGTCCCGCATTTTTAGCGCTGCAATAAAAGCATCATGGGGTATTTCCACTTTACCATACATGCGCATTTTGGCTTTGCCCTTCTTTTGCTTTTCCAAAAGCTTCTTTTTTCGGCTGACATCGCCGCCATAACATTTTGCTGTAACATCTTTTCGCATAGCTGCAATAGTTTCCCTGGCAATTACCTTTCCTCCAATCGCAGCCTGTAAAGCAACTTTAAAAAGTTGCCTAGGTATTAAATCTTTTA
>JABABO010000144.1 GCA_014238195.1 Kordiimonadaceae bacterium
AAGTGGCACTTTTACCCTATTCTGGTTTTAGGGGCAACTAAGTCTTATCCAAACAACTGCTCGGGTAACCAAGTAACAATTCCAGGATTAGTAGCGATAACAATCAATGCTATGATTTGAATAAGCACAAACGGCAGGACACCGCGGTAAATTTGTGTTGTATGCACGGTTTCCGGCACAACACCGCGCAGGTAAAATAAGGCAAAACCAAAAGGCGGTGTTAGGAAACTGGTCTGAAGGTTCATGGCCATCAAAACACCTAACCATATTGGGCCATAACTGCCATCCATAGCGAGTAAAACAGGGGCAACAACAGGAACAACAACAAAAGTTATCTCAATGAAGTCAAGGAAAAATCCAAGAATGAACATCAAGATCATCACCAGTAACAAAGCCCCGACATAGCCACCTGGCAAATCAGCAAGCAAACTTTCGATGACTTCATCGCCGCCTAAACCCCGAAACACTAGTGAAAACAAAGCCGCACCTATCAAAATTGTGTAAACCATCGTGGAAATGCGCACAGTAGACCGCATCACATCCAACAACACACCGCTTTTATAGGTGACCTTTAGGGCATGGTATAGGAACAGTGCAAATGCGACTGTTAGGCCGATGGCGCTATAGTAGGCAATTTGGTTTAAAAGACTGATATCGGTACGCTCAATCCGCAAATCAGCATACCCTGCGAGCAGTAAAAGACTAATGAGGCAAACAAGCGCACCAATGGCATATTTAATGTTTTGCTTGGCTGTACGCGCCGACCCTAACAATATGGCGCCAACAGCGCCAACACTGGCAGCCTCTGTAGGGGTTGCTATGCCGGCAAGGATCGAACCCAGCACAGCAATGATCAACACCATTGGTGGGATAAGGGCTGCAAACAACTGTCCATAAAAGCCAGCGCTCAAAGCTTCGTCCGCATCCCTAGGCACGGAAGGGGAGCTTTCAGGTTTTATGATTGCCATCAGGATTTGATAGGATATATAAAGGCTGACAAGCACAATTCCAGGGACCAAGGCCCCTGCAAACAATTCCCCCGCTGACATAGGAACAGGGGAATAGGCACCCATATTAAGCTGCGCTTGCTGCCAAGCGTTTGACATCACATCAGCTAACAAGATCAGCACAATTGACGGCGGAATAATTTGTCCTAAAGTTCCAGCAGCAGCGATTGAGCCTGTGGCTAGCGATGGGTCATAGCCACGTTTCAACATTGTTGGCAACGATAAAAGCCCCATTGTGACAACAGTTGCCCCAACAATACCTGTTGATGCAGCTAGTAATGCCCCCACAATAGTAACAGAAATGCCAAGTCCACCGCGCAGGCTGCCAAAAAGCTTGCCCATGCTCCCCAGCAAGTCTTCTGCGACCTTGGATCGCTCTAACATTACACCCATTGAGACAAACAAAGGCACGGCGAACAAAAGTTCGTTCCGAATGGTATTTTCATAGATACGATTTGGTAAAAATTCTAGGAAGACACCATCTAAGTGTCCTGTGATCATACCAATGGTACCAAAAAGTAAGCCAACACCGCCCAATGCGAAAGCAACTGGAAAGCCTGTTAGCAAAATGCCAACCAGCACCAAAAACATGGCGGATGTTAAAATAATGCTTAATTCCATAAGCTTAAGGCCCTGCTTCTGGATTGATGGCAAGGTCCTTGTATTTAACAAGGGAACGGGCAAAAAGTGCAAAGCCCTGCAAGCTCAGGGTCAAAGCAAACAATATCATCGTGGACTTCAAGAGATACACCAATGGAATGCCCCCCGTTTCAACGCTACCTTCCATCACTGACCAACTATCCAGCGCGTATGGCACTGCCGTAACCCACAATAAAATAAGAAAAGGCAACAGCAAGAAAACGCAGCCCAGACAATTAACCAGAGCACGTCGGCGCTCACTTAGTTTTTCATAGATAACATCAACACGCACATGGTCATCATGTAGTAACGTGTAACCTGCGCCGCCAAGGAACATAACAGCATTGATATACGATAAGCTTTCCTGCAATTTTATGCTGCCAGACGCAAAAACATACACCATCAAAACAATAGTGAACTGGATTAAGACTAATACCAAGGGTGTTATGGCTAATAAGCGGCCTGTTTTTTCAGCAAACGCATCAAGGCGTTCAGCAAGGGTTTCCAACATTTGTGTTTAGCCCTTAATCATGTCGCGGGCTTCTGAGAAAGCGCGTTCCGCAATTTCACCCCAGCGCATACTTTCAGCGCGGGCCTTTACAAAGCTTTCAAAGACGCGGCCCGTAATATCATCAATTTGCGCTGTTTCAGCTAGGACTTCAGATGAAATTTTTGCTAGAGCCCTTAATACGTTATCGTCAAATCGCTTCAATTGAACACCATGCTCGTTGACAAGTGTTTTCAAAGCGCGGCCATTATTTGCATTATAATCAGCCAGCATCATATCGTTTTCTGCAGCTGCGGCGGTTTCAAAAATTATTTTCTCATATGAGGATAAATCCTCCCACATATCTTTGTTTAATCCAAGACAAAGGGCGGCACCAGGCTCATGAAAGCCAGGGTAATAATAGTTTTTGACGATCGTATGAAATCCAAAGGCTAAATCATTCCAAGGGCCAATCCATTCCGTGGCATCAATATTACCTTGTGATAAAGCCTGAAAAATCTCACCACCCGCTTTGGTTACAGGTGTTGCGCCAACCCGCTTCATCACTTCGCCGCCAAGCCCTGGCATACGAATGCGTAGTCCTTGGAAATCTTCAATGCTATTAATGTCGCGTTTATACCAGCCAGCCATTTGCGGACCTGTGTTGCCAGCCATCAACGGTTTCACGTTAAAACGCGCGGACAGTTCATCCCACAGTTCTTGGCCGCCGCCAAAGCGAATCCAAGCCCCTATTTCGCTGGCTGTCATGCCCATTGGCACCGCTGCAAAAAAGTTAAAGGCCTTGGACTTGCCTTGCCAATAATATTCAGCGCCGTGATATATATCAGCTTTCCCTTGACTTACGGCATCAAAAGAACCAAGTGCGCCGACCAGTTCCCCCGCTGCATAAACACGGATATCAATAGCGCCGTCTGATAGGTCAGTAATCCGTTTCGCAAGACGTTCAGCCCCTGTACCAACTCCTGGGAAGTTTTTAGGCCATGTTGTTACCATTTTTAACTTGCGTTTTTTGCGCGCTATTGCTGGCCCGGCTTTTGTCGCTGTTGATGAACCATTATCGCAGGCAGCCACCAACGCGGCGGCCCCTGCTAACCCAACCCCCGTTAACAGATTTCTACGGCTTGGTGTTCGTGTTGATTTTAGCAGGGTATCACCTTGATGATCTGTTTGATCGTTTGTAGCTTGAGTGTTTTTATTTATGGGCTTTGACATGGCGTTTCCCTTTGATCCCCAACGAAAAGAAGTATTAAAGCGAACATTATAAGATTTGTTAACAAGTCTGCAAGACTAAAGCAAAAAATCCTATATTATAGTTCGTAGTGCTCAGTAAAAATGGCTAATAGTTTTTATTTCAAAGGATGCCACCCATCGTTTCCTAGGCCCTCTAAAGGTTTGAAGCGCTCCTTATAGCTCATCTTCTGGCTGCCTTTAACCCAATAACCCAGATACAAATAAGGCATATTTGAATGACCACATCGCTTAAGGTGATCGGTTATAATATAGCTGCCAAGAGATCGTTTATGCGAATCAGGATCAAAAAAGCTGTAAATCATAGATAGCCCATCACTCATTTCATCGGTGAGAGCAACGGCAATTAATTGATTATCCTGAATGCGACGATACTCAATAAGAATAGTTTGTACAGGGCTTGTTTCAACCATTTCCCTGTAATCGGCCATTGTCATATCCGCCATGGATCCGTCACCATGTCGGGCTTTCAGGTAATGGGAAAGCAGATTATACTGCTCCTCAGTTGCAAGGGGGGGGGCGATCGCGGACTTGATATCTGTATTAGCCTTTATAACGCGGCGAATGGATTTACGCGGCGTGTATGCACTTACACAAACACGAACAGAAATGCAGGCAGCACAATCTTCGCAAGCAGGGCGATACGCTACACTCTGACTGCGGCGGAAACCAACGCGCCCTAATGATTCGTTGAGCGCCCCAGCATCAGGCCCGCGCAGTTCAGTAAAAACTTTGCGCTCTGTTTTCCCTTGTAGGTAAGGGCATTGGGCTGGAGCGGTGACAAAAAACCGTGGAAATTGTAGGCCTTGATCGGTCATTGTTTCGTTCCATTCCTTTATGAGATACTAGAGTAACCCATAATACCAAGGAACGAAAAGGGTAAAAGCGATCCAAATAAGAAAAATGAGAGGCGTCCCAACACGAACAAAGTCAGAAAATTGATAATGCCCAGGGGCCATAACAAGCAAATTTGTCTGATAACTCATGGGTGTAGCAAAGCTACAGTTGGCACCAAATATAACTGCCAACAGAAATGGCATTGGGTCCACGCCAAGCTCGGTCGCTATGCCAAGGGCAACAGGGGTAAAAAGTACGGCTGTTGCATTATTCGACAGCACGTTCGTTAAAAGGGCAACCAACAAGAAAAAGCCTGATAGTAAAACCCAGATGGGTGCGTCGGACAGCAGGCTGATGACTGTTTGCGCTAACCAGCCAGCGCCCCCCGTGGCTTGCATCGCTGTGCCAAGCGCGAGCGCTGCCCCAACAATGGTAAAAACGCGGCGGTCAATGGCGCGGCTTGATTGGCGAACGTTTAGGCAGCTTGAAACCATCATTAAAACAGCGCCAATGAGGGCTGAGATCACAATGGGTACTAAACTGGTTGACGCAAGGCCCACCACAAGTGAAAAAATCGCAAGCGCGCGGGGGGCATAAGCTTGAATGGGCAAGTCTGTGGCAGAAGATTCCATCAACAAGACATCGCGGTTATCTCGTAAATCTAAAACGTTTGTGCGGCTGCCCATCACAAGCAGGACATCCCCTGCCTCTAGGCGCAACTGTGTTAAGGCGGCGCGAATCATACGGCTACGCCTTTGAACCCCTAATACAGTGCAGCCAGTTTCTACGCGGAATCCTGTTTGTGATAAAGTACGGCCACCAAGGCGCGACGCTGGTGCCACAACTGTTTCAGCAATAACGCGGCGTTGGGTTTCTTGTTCGGACATGGTTTCGCCGTTACTGCCTTCTGCACTGGAAACCAAGTTCGGACTGGCATTTAATAAGTCTGTCATAACTGATCGGGTAGCAGCAAGCATAACCAAATCACCTACTTGTAGTGTGATATCATCATAGGGGGGCAAAAGTCGCTTGTGCCTGCGTTCAATCATGCGAATGGTGACATCCTTTAACCCTGGAAACATACCAGCAACCGCTTTTTGTCCGACCATTTTATTATCAAGGCCAAGCTCTACCTGAAATAAAAACTGCTTACCGCCACCGCTGGCTAAGCGTCCTGCCATACTCGCGCGGTCAGCAAGCAACTTGGGCGCAACACCAATTACATATATCAGTCCAACGAGGGCAAGGAAGGCCCCTGGGATTGTGAAATCAAAAAAACCAATTGGTGGTCCGCCAATTTGTTCATAAGCGCCGACAGCTAACAAATTTGTACTTGAGCCTATGATCGTTAAATTGCCGCCAAGAATAGCAACAAAACTAAGGGGCATCATCACATGGGCGGATTTCTTGCCCAGTTTATCGGCGAGCACAGCCAGAATGGGAATAAAAATCACCACAACAGGCGTATTATTAAGGACAGCGGATGTTACCATCACCGCAATGAGACAGGCGATGATGATGAGCCTTGGGAAGCGCTCCCCCCAGATAACAAGTTTACCAGCAAGCCCATTTAGCGCCCCCGTTTGAACAAGCCCTTGTCCTACCACGAGCAAAGCCATAATCGTGATTAATGCTGGGTCTGAGAAGCCACGCAGCAAATCCCGCGATGTAACGAGCTTGTCACCGTTTTCACCAACGAGTGGCATAAGATGGAACAAAACCAACAGGACAGCTACGGTTGCAATCGAAGAAAGCTCCAACGGGATACGGTCATAAGCATACGCGATGATAGCCCCCGCAACAACTGCGAAGGTCAGCCACATTTGTATGGTTGGCTCAATAAATTCCATAAGTTCTTTTGTCCTCAAGACATGTAAATGGCAAATTCAAGCATTTGCCAACTATCCTAAATTTTTAACCAACTTATGAATTGAATACAAGAATTACCAGACAGACAGAATGTGCCGTCGAAAAAACTCTCGGGTTTTAATGTGATTTATTCGCTGATTAAAGCGGGTGGCACAACAGGGGCTTCACGTAGGACAAGCATTGTAATGCGGCGGTTTTCACTGCGATTTGGTGCATCTGGGTAAAGTGGTTCGGTACCAGCTTTACCGATGACTTCTGAAAAACGGTCCTCGGTAACACCAGAATTATAAATAGCCCGACGGGCACTATTGGCGCGGTCAGCGCTGAGTTCCCAATTACCATATGTTCCACCAGCGTTAAACCCCCCAGTGTCTGTATGACCAAGAATCGATAATCGGTTTGGTAGGCTTTGAACCGATTGACCCACTGCATTTAGCATCGCGTTTGCATATTCGTATAGATCAGCCGTGCCACTGCGAAACATTGCACGGTTATCCTTATCAATCAGTTGGATTTTCATACCGTCTTCGGTAATTTCCATAATAATTTGGTCTGAATGTTCATTGAGCTGCGGGGAATCTTGTATAGCTTGCTGAATTTGATCCTGCGCCGACATAAAGGCATCATCTTCCCGTTGTCGGATCATCTCAGCTAGCCGTTGATTTTGAAAGTCAGGGTCACCGCCGCCATCTTCGGTATTGCCTTGTTTCTTTCCATCTGATTCACCACTAAGCGGCGGGCCAAGTTCTGATATTGTGAGCATTGGTGATGGGTTACTGCCAGAAGCATCAGATGATGGGGAATTGACAGCATCAGCACCAGTGCGGCCAGCGACAGCCGCCGTAGTTGGGGAGAAATAATCAGCCAACCCAGCAAGGGTTTCAGGCGGGGCAACATTCAAGAGCCAAAGCAACA
>JABABO010000323.1 GCA_014238195.1 Kordiimonadaceae bacterium
AACAGGAGAGATAACAGGAGAGATAACAGGAGAGATAACAGGAGAGATAACATGTTAGAAATTATAGCTTATAGCTTAGCTGCCCTAATCTTGGGCTTAGTACTTGTGCGGTTTTTCGCCCCTGCCCTCCTTGTGGATGTGCTAATTGCTTTAGGGCGGCGTTCCAGCAAACTAAAGCGTAAAACCATAACTGTGGACGGTTGGATTTGGACATACCTTGAAGGCGGTGACAACAACACAGAAATCGTTGTCATGATACATGGTTTTGGTGGTGATAAAGATAACTGGACCCTTTACGCACGTTATTTTGTGGGCGCATACCATGTCATCATACCCGACCTGCCTGGATTTGGTGAACAAGCACGCAAGGAAGATCAACAGTACGGCGGAAGTGATCAGTCCCAGCGTCTTGAAGATTTTTTGAATGCCCTTGGCATCAGCGAATGCCACATGGCAGGAAACTCGATGGGGGGATATATCACACTCGTACATGCCTTAGAGCGTCCTTCAAAGTTAAAATCAATCACTCTTTTAAACAATGCAGGCATCAAACCGCCCGTTAAAAACGAGGTTGAAAAAGGCATTGATGAGGGTAAAAACCTGCTTAAATTTAATGATTATGAGGGCCTCAATAAAATAATTGATATGGTCACTTATAAGTCACCACCGTTGCCTGAATTTGTTAAAAAAGTGCAGTTCAAGAGAGCAATCCACTGGCAGAATTTTCAAGACAAAATCTTCTGGACCCTTGTTGAAGAAGGCTTAGGGACACCGCTTAACGAGCGTTTAAAGGACGTTCCTGTCCCCACCTTTATTATCTGGGGTCAACATGACCGTATTATTGATGTGAGCGCAGTGCCAATTATGCTTGAGGGTATTCCAGATGTTCAGTCGGTAACCTTTGACGATATGGGCCATGTTCCTATGTTAGAAAACCCCAAGAAAACCTCACGGCACCATATTAAATTCCTATCTGCATTGCATTAACAGAAAAGAACGCTTAGCATGAAGCCATGACAGATAGCAGGGGGAGATATTCATGAAACTCAAGGTCAGCTTATTAGGGGGCGGTTCGTGGGGCACGACAGTCGCGGCATTAATCGCCCGTAATGCCCCCATTAAAATCTGGGCACGCAGCCAAGATACCGTTGATGAAATAAACACGCATCACACCAATAGCAAATATTTGCCAGACGCGAAATTGCCTGAAACACTCACCGCTACGGCTGACCTTGCTGAGGCTGTTGGGGACGCAGACGTATTAGTCATGGGTATTCCATCCAGTAATTATCGTAGTGTGTTGGAACAAGTCAAACCCCACTTGCGGCCTTGGGTGCCGGTTATTAGCCTAACAAAAGGGTTGGAGCTGTCTACACGTATGCGCATGACAGACATTGTCACAGAAGTCCTGCCTGGTCACCCTGTTGGTGTCTTAACTGGGCCAAACTTAGCGCGTGAGATTATGGCAGGTCAAGCTGCCGCCAGTGTCATTGCTATGGAAGATGATATTATTGTACAGGAACTGCAAACCTTATTTCATTCAGGGTTATTCCGTGTCTATACAAATACCGACCTGATTGGGTGCGAACTGGCCAGCGTTTTAAAGAATATTATTGCCATAGCAGTCGGCATGGGGGACGGCATGGGGGCTGGCGATAATACGCGGTCTGGGTTGATCACGCGCGGTCTTGCTGAAGTTACACGGCTGGGCGTTGCCATGGGGGGTAGGGCTGAAACCTTTGCAGGCCTTGCAGGCATGGGGGATATGATCGCCACTTGCACCAGCAGTTTAAGCCGCAACCGTCATGTGGGGTATGAACTGGGTAAAGGCCGCGACATTGACGAGATCATTAATGATATGCATATGGTCGCCGAAGGCGTTAAAAGTGCGCCGACTGTGATTGCGCTGGCCGAAGAGTATAATATAGATATGCCTATTGCCCGTGATGTCTATGATGTTGTCACCAAAAAAACAACACCCCGACAAGCTTTTATTGGCTTATTGAAAACCGCTGCTGGCTCGGAAGCTGACTCTGGTTAGACACTATTTCTCATCACTTTAATATCGTGCATCAAGAAAATCTAAAATAAAGAAA
>JABABO010000306.1 GCA_014238195.1 Kordiimonadaceae bacterium
GACATCATAATGGCGCTGGCTGGCGTTTTTAATGATTTCAGCTTTCAGCCATTCACTGCACGTTCCTGGTGGTGCCGTCAGCCCCGTAGCGGCCACGGCTATGCCGACGGACAATTCTACGGGGTCAATTTCGAATTTAGCTGCGGGTGCTGTTTTTTGGGTCATCATATTTTCCTTTCATTTCAAAGCTTTGTTTGATTATTTCCAATAACGTCACGGCCTTGATGCTAATTCGGCAAGCCAATCATCCATTTTTTGCACCTTGTGTGACATTCCATAGTCCTCAAATACCGCGCGGGCAGCAAACCATGCTTCCTTTGCCCCGTCCAAATCCCCACGTGCTTTCAAGATACGCCCAAGGTTGGCAAAAGCGTTTGCAATGCCTTCTTTGCTGCCCAGTTCTACATTGATCACAAGGGATTTCTGGTACATAGCTTCGGCATCGTCTAATTCATTGCGGACATCGTGGATGGTGCCGAGACCGTTATAATTGTTTGCCAGACCTTCTATGTCGCCAATTTCTTCATTGATTTTGATGGCCTTCTTAAACATGGCTTGGGCAGCATCCAAGTCCTCACGGATGCGATAGATATTCCCAAGGTTCGTAAAAGCGGTTGCCATGCCTTCCTTGCGGCCTAGCTCTTTATTGATTGCAAGGGCTTTCTGGTACATGGCAACGGCCCCGCCTAATTCCTTGCGGGCCTCGTGAACCGCGCCGAGATTACCGTAGGCGATGGCTTGCCATTCTTTAGCAGATGCATCACCGCCTGCTGCTTTGTCATGGTTAAGAATGATGTTAAACTGTGCTTCTGCCTTTCCTAAATCACCTCGCCGTAAATATAAGTACCCAAGCTGATTGTGGGAATTTAAATCATCGGGTTTTTGCGTGACAGCTCTTTTATAACTAGCAATGGCGTCGTCAACATTGCGGTCAAATGCACAGTCCCCTAGGGTGGATGATATGATGTTGAGGGTGGTTGCCACTTCTTCAATTTCATCATCAGTTAAAACATTTTCTAATATAGTTTCAGGTGTGGGTTCTTTTTCAGTCATATCTATCCTCCGTCACATAAGCCATACGCGCTGCTGCAGGCGCTGGTGGGGGTTTCACTCTCACGCAGTAAATCATATTGCTGGCCGCCGTAATCCGTTTTGGCCCACGCCACTGCGGCATGAATATCGGGTGTGTTTTTGTTGCCGTTTTTGGGATTATGAAAAAAGCTTGCGGCGCCATACTTGCTGGCGCGTGCTACCATTTTTTCCCAATCGGCGATCCGCGCGATAACATCAGGGAACCGTACCCCAATCGCCCTGAGTTCTTTTTTGCTACAATTGACGCACGGCATACAGCCGACCCGCCGCATCCCCTGTGTGTACAGCGGGTTAGGCTTGACATCGTGCTTGCGGTGCATGTTGAAACCATCCGCCACAGACCAATTTTTTATGGGGCGGTAGGTGATGATTTTTGTGTCATATTCGGCGATGATCGGGTCTGCTGCGCGTTTACGGCTTTCCTCAGCCCTGATGCCTTGCCATGAATAAATCCGTGGGCGGCCCGCGCCAAGTTCCTTTAAAAACACATCGTTGATAATCATCGCTTTCAGTTCTTCGGTACAAAACTGCGCCCTGCGGGATGGAAAACGGCCTTTGATCAAGGCGAGGTCTAAAAACGGGATGTGGGTTGGGTACATTTCGCCCATGGCTTGGTTGATTTTCCACTCTGGCACACCTTCGCGTCGCCATTTGGTACCAATGATGTGGCGTTTGCGCTTAAACCGCGCGCTAAAATCCGCCTTGAGGCGCAAAATTTGAATGCCGAGTTTTTGCTCCAAGTAATCCAAATATTTGAGTGTTTCAGGGTGCTCATTACCCGTGTCCGCAAACACAAAACGCAGATCATACTTGTAAATTTCTGCCCGCTCAAGCGCCAGCAGCGCCATTGCAGTACTGTCTTTGCCGCCCGAGACGCTTATATAATGCACGGGCCTCATGCGGCTAATCCTTCCTGTTTTTTA
>JABABO010000258.1 GCA_014238195.1 Kordiimonadaceae bacterium
CCCTAGATAGGGGGCACTACCCATTTGCCACATTAACCAGTTTATGCATTCAGTACGGGCTTGATGGTTCTTTGGGATAAAGGCATTAAATTTTTCTGCAAGGTAAATCAGAATTGAGCCACTTTCAAAGACCCGTGTCGCAGGTTTAGTGCTATAATCCATTAAAGCAGGGATTTTGCTGTTTGGGTTGACATTGACAAAGCCACTGTCAAATTGTGTGCCTTCTTGGATATTAACAAGCCAAGCATCATAATCAGCAGCCTCAATGCCTGCTTCAAGAAGTTCTTCCAACAGAACAGAAACTTTCACGCCGTTTGGTGTGGCTAGCGAATATAATTGTAGCTTGTGCTTGCCAACGGGTAAGTCTTTTTCATTGATTGCCCCAGAAATTGGTCGGTTTATAGAGGCAAATCGACCACCATTTTCTGTGTTCCATGTCCAAACATCATCGGGGGTATACTCTGAAAGTTCCTGCGTCATGTTCTGTTCCTTAATTCAATGCCATTAATTCAATGCCATTCTACCATACCAGCCTACCATATAAGCATACATGCGATGATGTGAAGGGTTAATCTGTAAAGATATATTGCCTTTGCCCAATACATTAAACTCTTATGTAGGGTATACTGCTGGCAAAAGACTATGGCGTCTTGTTGTCATTGGGCCGTGAATCGGCTAAATAATATATTTACCAATGACTTGTATAGTTTACGATTAGTCAAACGCGGTTATAATCAGGAGCAATCTTTGCACCATTCAGCGATGTTTTTAGATATGCTTGTTTTACTCGCTGCGGCCATTGTTGTCGTAGCAGTGTTCAAGCGTTTCAATACCAGCGCAATATTGGGCTATCTCACAGCTGGCATGATCCTTGGCCCTGCTGGCCTTGCACTTATTAAAAATACTGAGAACTTAGAAGTTTTGGCCGAATTTGGGGTTGTGTTTCTGCTTTTTATGATTGGGCTTGAGTTTTCCGTTGCACGCTTAAAAGCCCTGTTGAGATATGTTGTAGGTCTTGGTGGCTTGCAAGTGACCCTGACAACGGCAGTCATAGCTTTTATTGTAATTGGATTTCGTTATGCGCCAGGGCCAGCTGTGATTATTGGTGGTGGTCTTGCTTTGTCATCGACGGCTTTTGTTCTTCAATTACTGAGCGAGCGCGGTGAAAGTGATACGCAGCATGGAAAAATTGCTTTGGCTGTTTTGCTTTTTCAAGATTTAGCAATTGTGCCCTTGTTGATCTTGTTAACTGTGATAGCTGACGCTGATACGTCTTTTATCGCTAGCTTGGGTATTGCGTTCGGTGAAGCTGCGGTCGCCCTTGGCGTTGTTTATATTTTAGGTCGTGTATTATTGCGACCACTTTACCGCATGATAGCAAGGGCCAATGAAACAGATTTGATCATCGCAACCACGTTTTTGCTGATATTTGGGATCGGTTGGTTTTTGTCTTTGTATGGTGTTTCTATGGCACTTGGGGGGTTTTTAGCAGGCTTATTACTGTCGGAAAGCGAATTTCGTCATCAAATAGAAGCGGATATCAAGTTATTTAAGGGCATCTTGCTTGGGTTGTTTTTTATGACTGTTGGCATGACCATAAATATTCAATTATTAGTGAATGAGTTAAGCACATTACTTGCTATTGTAATAGGTATATTATTACTCAAATCCTTGATGATAGCAATTTTAGCACGTTTATTTGGTTTGGAAACCGCAGTTGCTTTGCGGGTGGGTTTGTTATTAAGCCAAGGGGGTGAATTTGGCTTTGTGCTGTTTTTATCGGCTGGTCAACTGGGCATTTTATCCCCAGAAGTCATTCAAATTTTACTCACATCTATTGCGCTGACTATGGCTTTAACTCCGTATTTGGCGATGCTTGGGGAAAAAATCTCCCTAGTATTAATAGATAAGCAGTTAAACAAACAGCAGAACAGTAATGAATTTGTTGACCGACTAAATAACCATGCGATTATCATAGGATTTGGGCGCGTTGGACAAACCATATCTTTATTGCTGAAAGAAACGAACCTACCTGTTTTAGCGTTGGATTTGGATATTGATCGTATCAAACATTTAAAGGGCAAAGAAAATCACGTTTTTTACGGCGATGCTAAACGAGTTTCCGTCTTACGGTCGATGGGGATTGAACGCGCCCAATGTGTGATCATAACAATTGATGAAACGATGGCGGCACAAGATATTATTCATGCAATTCATCACGTGAAACCTGATCTGAAAATATATGTACGCGCACGTGATGTTGACCATGTAATCAGGCTTGAAGAGTCTGAGCAAGTAAACGCAGTGCCTGAGGCAGTCGAAGGTAGCTTGCAGCTAGGGGCCTTAGTGTTAAAAGATTTTGGGATACAGGATAAATCAGCACAAGACTTGATCGCGGCGCAGCGCCAAAAGTTGTACCATAGTAAATTGGAACAGCATTAATCTTTATTACTGTAAGGCGGGTTGTGCCGGAAACCGTGCATACAACACAAATTTACCGC
>JABABO010000304.1 GCA_014238195.1 Kordiimonadaceae bacterium
AACAGACGCGCCTTTCTTAGCGCCCGTCCCACACCGTGGTAAAACTTGTGAACCCGCTTTTGTGATGGACACAGCGCGGTTTATTGCAGACCTAAAAGGTATATCTTTTGAACGGCTACAAGAACAAACAACAGATAACTTCTTTCGATTATTTTCTAAAGTCACGCCGCCGATAAAGCGAGCAGCAGCATGAGGTTAACGATCCTTGGATGCGGCACGAGTGGCGGTGTGCCTAAAATACCAGAATATTGGGGGGCTTGTGACCCAAAAAACCCAAAAAACCGTCGTCGGCGAGCGAGTGTTTTAATCGAGCAGGGCGACACATGCCTGCTTGTGGACACCACGCCAGATTTACGTGAACAGGTTTTAAGCGCGAAAGTTCAGCATCTTGATGCTGTGCTTTATACCCATGATCATGGTGACCACACTCACGGCATTGATGATTTACGCGGGTTTTATCAAAAGTGTCGCCAGCGTATTAACGTCTATGGTGATCAACTAACTATGAAAAACCTGGAGCAACGATTTGCCTATGTGTTCCATGCGCAAAATGGCTATCCTGCGATCTGTGAAGCTAACATTATTACTCAACCTTTTCATGTTGGTGATATTAAGGTGATTCCTTTTGAACAAATTCATGGAAATACCAAAAGTTTAGGCTTTCGCTTCGGGGATATTGCTTATTCAACCGATTTAAATGGATTACCCAAGTCAGCTATTAAGGCATTAGAGGGTGTCAAAGTATGGGTTGTCGATGCCTTGCGCTACGACCCACATCCAACTCATTCACATTTAGCACAAACCCTTGAATGGATTGATATAATTAAACCCGACCGCGCTATTATAACCCATATGACTTGGGATATGGATTATGCAACACTGCTTCAGGACCTGCCGCGCGGTGTTGAACCCGCGTATGATGGTATGGTCATCAGCCTATAATTTTCTGCTTTATGGTGCGCTTAATATTCGGTAACATTGTGTTATAGCGAGACCAATAAATAATGAGATCATTATTTATTGATAAGTCGAACCGATACAAATACTTATAGCCAAATAAGGGGATCAATATTCACCGCAATTGGCTATAAGTTGGAGAAAAACATATGAGCCAAGACCCTTGGCGTGTGCCTGACCATAAGCACGACCTTAATATAAGTAAGAAATCTAAACACTCGCCCAGTAAATCACAAAGAGTGACGCGGTTAATCACTTTTCTTGTGGGGATTGGTCTATTACTCATTGGTCTCGCCGTCGCGTTTCCTGCCACAGGCTTAACCATGGACCCATATTTCATCCGTGGTATGCTGATTTTGGTGATTTTTGGCGGCGCTGCCGCTTTCTGGAGCCGCTCTAGCATCGCCAGATTAGCACGCATGGCAGGTTTATGGATCGTTATTATCATCGGGGTTTCTGTCTTTTACATTGTTCAATCTGACATGGGCAATCGTTTCATGACAGCTATGGACCCAAAGGGTGTGGTGTCCAATGACGAAGGGTTGATTGTGCACCGCAGCCGCGATGGTCACTTTTGGCTGCGGGCTAAAATGAACGGCGTGTCCATCAATATGATGGTTGACACAGGGGCATCCAATATTGTTCTAAGCCCAGATGATGCCAAACATGTTGGCCTAAATCCCGCAACTTTGAACTTTAGTGAACGTGCACAAACCGCCAATGGTGATGTGATGTTTGCCCGTTCACGTATTACCTCGCTCTCGATTGGTGACGCTGAGTTTTTTGACGTGCCTGTGACCGTTAATGGTAGCCCGATGTCTGGCTCGCTGATGGGTATGTCGGTGTTGAGCGAGTTTAAAAGTTTTGAATTTCGCGGTGATAAGCTTATTCTACGCCGTTGATCAGGATCTATTAGCCCCCCAGCGCATAACCACCGTCAATTTTAAGGGCTGTACCTGTTGTAAAACCTGCTTTTTTGTTGTTAAGACTGTTTGAAAGCTATTTCCAATCAAGCCAGTTGTCGCTTTTCCTACACCCCTGTTACCACCTTTATAAGGAAAACTTTATTCTTGATTATGTCATCCTATTGACGTGCGCAAAGCCCTAAGCGTTTTTCTGTTGAATGGATGACACAGATTTCCTGTCGAGACTGTAGCCCATGAAACAGAGAATAGTGACAAGTGCCAAACTACAATAGACAGGCCCCGCGGCCACCCCAAGATTGAATAGAACGACACTATTAACTTCACCAGGAATGGCATTATTTGGAAATTGGATAATCCCAAGAACAAATCCAGACAGCAAAGCACCTATCCCAAATGAAGATTTTTCTAAAAAAGAATAGGCTGCAAAGAATATACCTTCTTGGCGTTTATTGCTGATGCTTTCATATTCATCGGCCATATCGGCAATCATTGACCCGGCGATGATAAGCCCTGCGATGACAAGTGTTTGGTTGATCATATATATTAATACGATCAGATGAAATAATGCATCGGTCCCATTAGCGGGCATCAAGTCAAAAAGCCTAAGGGTAACAGGTGTTGAGCCGATAATAATGCCAGAACCAAACAACAGGATTGCAGCCCATTTTTTATCAAATTTCTTTCCAGCCCAGTCGGCCAGCAGTTTAGAAGGATACAGGGCTATGATAACAACAACTGCATTTATAAAAAGTTGGGTTTCGTTAAATTCCCAATAGAATTTAGCAATATAAGCCAACAAGGACTGGACCATGCCAGCCGAGGCCATAAAAGCAATGATTGCCGCCATATAATAACGAAATGAACGGAGGCGCAGTAAAAGCGTTAGTTCTACAAAAGCTAGGTACCAAGCGCTTTTTTTCTGGTCAGGTTTTTTATCTGTATGTTGAACGACATGCATCGTTGTATATGTCGTGATAAGAACTGCAGCCGCACATAATATACCCGCCCAAAGCCCGATCCACTTATAGCCTTCACTGTAAAGCATGCCGCCTTTGTCTGGTGATAAAATAAATAATAACCCGATGGCTACGAAAACAAAATTACCCAAATAAGAAAAAAACGTTCGATATCCAGCAATAGAGGTCCGCTCAGAATAATCTTTGCTGAGTTCAGCGCCCAGTGATAAATGCGGTACATAAAACATTGTCATAAACGTACGGGCAAGGGATGCCCAACAGAATAACCACAAAAAGAGTGCCGTTTCTGATAGACCTGCTGGTGGGTTAAAGAGCATAAACATTGACAAGCCAAAGGGTATGCCTGCAATGGCCATAAACCCGTGCCGTCTGCCCCATTTCTTACTGTGCCAGTTATCAGACATTTGCCCAACAACTGGGTCTGTCACCGCATCAACTATGAGCGCCATAAAGGCTGCAAGGCCTACAAGTTCGGGTGATAAACCTTCTATCTGATTATAGTAAAAGACCAAGAACCAATAAAAAGCGCTGGTTTTTACACCTTGGGAGAACTGACCAACACCGTAAGAGAGCTTGGTTTTTACTGGGACCTGCATGTTCATTCCATTACAATATAAAAATAAAAGCAGGGACAGACTATACGATCCCCGCTAGGGATAACTGACAGTATAAGCACGATAGGGCAATTTTGTCGTTAAAAATTCAATTGCAATTCTATGCCGAAAGTCCGTGGTAGATTAAAGGACTGAGCAGTATAGTAAAAGGGTGCACCGCCTGAACCAGACCCAGTCGCTGACAGATTATCAAACGCATTTCGGACATACCCATGTATTTGATAACGATCTTCGTTATCCAGCCAAGATATGCGTCCATCTGTTCTACTGTAGCCACCCACACGGGATTCGTCGTGGTTAAATACCGAATATTGTTGTGCCCCCACATAGGCAAATGTCGCCGTCAAGGACAGGGACCCTGAATCCATTGGAATAATGTGGTTAGCGACTGCTGCTAGCTTATGTTTTGGCGCTTTGTTCAGCGTGTTCCCTGTTGGGTCCACCAAATTTGTTTCGCCCGCTTCTGCAAGTGGGTTCACGAGACATCCGATTGACCCATCTGGATTGCTGGTCGCACGGTCACCACAAAAATCTTTATACTCGCTGTGGCTATAGGCGTAGCTTGCAATAAACTGTGTATACGGACCTGCTTGCCAAGTCGCTTCTAGCTCAAGTCCATAAATTTCACTTTTGCCAGCGTTAAAAAGCTCGGTCAAATTAACACCAAAACGTCTTACTTCAACTTCGGACTGTAAGCCTTTGTAATCATAGAAATATGCAGCAGTATTGAGTTGAAATTTATCATGAAATGTAGACTTATAACCAAGTTCAAATGCGAGAATTTCCTCCTTGCCGACTTCTGCTTCGTTCACATCAGGTGTTTCCGCAATATCTGATATTCCGCCTAAACGGAAACCCCCAGATTTGTACCCTTGGCTGATATTTAGGTACCAGAGTGTATCATCATCAGGGCGATATTCAACACTCGCCATACCCGTGACAGCGCTCCAATCTGCTTCATGGCTATCGTTCAAAGTTCCCCCTGTGGAATCAACTGAAAACTGACCAAACGGGTTGGTATCTGCTGGCAAAAAGCCACCAAGCAATGCGGCATATACAGCAGGTTCAATCGTATAGAAAATCGGATCATAGATGATGCGCTGATTTTCTACCCCGTCTTTTTTGTCATGTGAATACCGTAGGCCCGCTGTCAAGGTAATTGTGTCAGACACGTCAACGGAAGCTTGCCCGTATGCTGCATAGGCTTCACTGTTCAATTGGCCGTCTTGGTAATAATAATTATAGTCGGGATTGGCGGCGGCTGGTGTCCAAGTGAAGCCAATAAATGCATTAGCGGGTTCAGCTAAGCCAAATGTCTGTATGCGTGGGTCGAGCAAACGGGCATTCCCAGGCTGGCTTAGGGCATAGGGTTGGAAAACATCTTCTTTATAATAATATAGCCCAACGATCCATTCTAGCCCTGTGTCACCATTTGACATGAGTTGTAAGTCATGGCTGCTCCATTCTTTTGATTCAGCATAGGTATTTTCCAAACTTGCGGGTGTTACCACAGGGGCAAAAATGGTCGGGTCAGTTAACACAATGTTGTTCGTTTGGTTAGTTCTGTCATTGTCGTTACTCGTGGACCAGTCATAAGTGTTCCATCCCCCCATATATTTGAAAGTTACAGTGTCAAAATCCCAAGTAATGTGACCTGTTACACCGTGATTTCCGTCTAATCGAAGATACCCACTATTATCCATCGATACTGTAAAGGGGTCGTCAACTGATGGATTAACCTCTGAGGAGTTAAAACTTGGATTGATAATAAGGTCACCGCGAAAAACCTCATCGGCATGCGGTGACGTTCTTATTGTTTCACGAGGGGTCGTGTCATATTGATAGTGGGCATATTTCAGCCAAACTTGAAGATTTTCGGTCAAATCCCATTCTAGCTGAGCTTCGAAATTATAATCATCATTTGCCCACTGATTATCACCGTAACCAATGTTTTTAATATAACCAGAGTTTTCATCGTGGCTTGCAGACAATCTTACTCGGGCTTTATCAGAAACAGGGCCTGAAATAGCAGCCCCAAGGTAGCGGCGACCATAATTTCCAAGTGACGCACGTAAATGTCCTTGCCAATCTTCGCTCGGTCTTACAGAAATAGTATTAATTGCGCCGCCAATTGTGTTGCGCCCATATAACGTACCCTGAGGTCCGCGTAAAACCTCAATCCGATCAACTGTCATAGTGTTCGACGACACCGCTGTGATTTCGGATGTATAAATACCATCAGAATAAACCCCAACACTAGGGTCGGACCCTAATGCATTGGTTAAGCGTCCAACGCCGCGCATGGAAATACGGTTCGGCGAATCTTGAACGGTCATACCTGGGGTTAAGTCTGCAATATTTTGCGCACCCAAAATACCAAGTCGGTCGCGGGCCTCACTACTAAAAGCGGTGACAGCTATCGACGTATCCGCTAAAGCCGTTTCACGTTTGGTCGCAGTGACAAGAATTTCTTCGAGCGAGAAATCATCAGTATTATCGTTGGCATCTTGGGCCAAAGGTGCGCCAGATGATAAGGCAACGACTGCGGAACTTGCTAACAATAATGATTTAATCGACATGTTTTTCTCCCTTGAAATACTTTTGTACTTAAATCAGTCACTCATAGTGCTGATATTGCGACTGACTATGATGCATCTAAGCACGCACCACCATTACCTGTTAGGTAAGGAATGTGATTGACAGCTCGCTTTCAGCGCAGAAACCATTTGAATTAAGGGCTGAGGGTGTTTAGTGTTTTATGATGGTTATTGGCCGTGAAAATATAGTGTCTGAAAAACGCACCCTTACGTCTGACTTTTCACACGACCAAGGTTTAGTTTTTGGCAAATATTTACGCTTCTGGCGCACAACAAAAAAGATCAGTCAAGAGCACTTAGCCTATGAATTGAATTGCTCACCCAAACATATCAGCTTTCTTGAAAATGGGCATACTCATCCCAGTCAAAGCTTGATATTGCGGCTTTCTGATGCCTTGTTTTTATCAAAGGTTGACACGAACCATTTACTTGTTGCCGCTGGTTTTCGACCTGCCCATAATCAATTAGAAGATAGCCCCGACGAGCTTCAGCTTTTGAATAAATCTCTTAAAATGGTCTTGCAAGCTGTCGGCAATTCCCCCGCCTTGATTAGGGACCGTCTGGGAAATATAAAAATGGTTAACCGGACCCTTGTTGTGTCGTGGCGTAAATGGTTAGGCAGTGCCATAGACGATCCAGAATTAATGAACACTTATCGACTATTTTTTAGTGACCGTGGCTGGAAGCCATATATACGTGATTGGCCACAGTTAGCGCAGATTTTTCTTTTAACCCTTAAACAGGAAATTCTACTATCGTATGATGCGGAAGCTGAAATTTTGATAAACAAGCTCGCCGCGACCAAAGGTATTCCCAAAAATTGGGATAATACGGATCAAATGTCGAGGAAGCGGCCTTCTTTTAGTTTGATGCTTGAAGACCCAGAAACGAAAGAAACATACACCAACGTTATTTGTAGTAGCGTCATTGGTAATCTTAGCCAAAATATCGAATCGTCTCTATTCCTAGAAGTGCACTGTCAGGTCGGCTTTAATCCCCTGTATACCGCTGCCGAGATTGAAGCGATGACAGATGTTTCACACCCTTTGTTGCCATATTAAATATTAATCTTACCTGCTAGGTAATTGTTCTCTATGACAGTCTGCCACATTATCATGCGATAAGCATTTTACGCAGGCGAGTTTAAAAGGCGTGATGTTTGAAGATTATAAATATCCGCGAGAGGGAAACCATGAAAAAATTATTGTCCTTAATATTTCTGTCAGTCTTGGCATTAAATCTTACTCCTGTGATTTCAGCAGAGGAAAATGAAACATCCACCTATGAAGACATTGTAATTTGGAGCCAAGGGGTTAGACTTGTCGGCAGAATTTACACACCCACTGATATGAAGCCTAAAAAGAAGCTTCCTGGAATATTGCTCGTTAACGGATGGGGCGGTACGGTTGAAAATACAACGAGCCGTTATGCGAAAATATTTGCAGACCAAGGCTATATCGTTCTGACCCAAGATTATAAAGGTTGGGGCAAAAGTAATGGTCAACTGTATCTGACTGAACCGCTAGAAGGTGGAACTGAATCCGAAGATATTACAGTTAAAGTTAAACATATTCGCCATGTTGTTGATCCAATCTCATTCCTTGCGGACACGGAAGCGGCTTTTGATTATCTTAGCTCGGACCCGCGTGTTCAGAAAAGGAACATTGGTGTTTGGGGAACAAGTATGGGCGGCGGGGTGTCACTTGTCACTGTTGCAAAAAATAAGAATGTGAAGGCTTATGTAAACCAGATAGGCTCCGTTAATCATAAAGCAAATTTTTTCATGATCCCTGAGCGCACGATAGCCGAGGCAGAAGCCGCAGTAGCCCGGGGTGTCTTACCGCCGTATCCTGGTCCCGAAAGCAAGGCGCCAAACCTTTACGGATATCCAAATTATATCTCTATGAAACGGTTTGATCCCTTTGACTATGTGGATCAAATCAACGCTCCAACGTTGGTGATTGATGCTGAAAATGAGGAATTATTTGATCGCAAGAAAAACGGCTTGGCTTTTTATGGGGCGATTAAAGACCGCGTCGAAGCAAAATATCTGACCCTACCAGGCAAGCATTATGATATTTACCGCGAGGGCGCACCGGCCGCAATAAAGGAAGCGATTACCTGGTTCAATGCCCACCTTAAAAAGGCCAAATAAATGATACAGCACCTGATAAAAACCATTTTTACTTCTGGGATATTTGTTCTTTTGTTTTCAGGTGTTGTGCTTGCTGATGTTGCCCCCAGTGAAGCGGAAGAGGAGGAGGGGAAAGCACTGTATGATGCATATTGTGCTGCTTGTCACTCGAATGACGCTGTTAGGGCGCCTGTGCTCTCAGCGCTGAAAGCAATGAGCAAAGACGCAATCTTGTCAGCTATGGTCGCAGGTAAAATGGTTGATCAGTCTTCTGGACTTTCAGAAAAAGAAAAAACAACACTTGCACTCTATTTATCGGATAATGATCAGGACCCATATGCTTGGGAAGCAGCTATGATGTGCAAAAACACCGAGATTGCTTCTTCTAATGCAAGCGAAAAATTCGTTACAGGCTGGGGACTGGGTCATCATAATAAACGCTACCAGCCGACTTCAAAGGCAGGGATCACAGCAGCTGATCTGCCTGATCTGGAACTTGTTTGGGCGCATGCCTTTCCTGGTGTTACTGAAATGCGCTCTCAACCCGTTTTAACCAAGGACACAGTGTATGTCGGGCCATCATCAACCAATACGATCTACGCTTTTGATCTAGTAACAGGCTGTATTAAATGGTCACATCGTGGGTATGGCTCTGTCAGGTCTGCGCTGGAATACGGTGAACTGCCAGACACTGACATGCCTTACATCATGTACGGCGATGTTGCAGGGTTTGTCTATGCTGTTAATGCTTTGGACGGCAGCCGTATATGGGCCACCGATAGCCGTATTATGAGCAATATCATGATAACAGGTACCCCAGTGGTTCATAAAGACAAGGTGTATGTTCCACTTTCCAGCTATGAAGTTGGTATGGCCAGTGACCCTAATTATGAATGCTGCAAAACTCATGGGGCTATTATAGCTCTTGATCTTGAAACTGGAAAGCTGGTTTGGGAATACCACACCACTTCAACAGCAACACCGCAAAATAAAAACAGTCAAGGAACACAGATGTGGGGGCCTTCTGGCGCCCCCGTTTGGACAACACCTGCGATTGATACCAAACGTAATCTTTTGTATTTTGGGACGGGTGAGAATTATACCCGCCCGACAACCAATACGAGCGATGCTATTATCGCGCTTAATCTTGATACAGGCAAGCCTGCTTGGGTCTTTCAAGCGACCAAGGATGACGCTTATAACATGGCGTGCCTAAGCTGGGTTGGTGGGCCAAATGGCCCCAGCTGTCCAGAACAGCCAGGGCCAGATTTTGATTTTGGTGCGTCTGTCGTTATTGCACAGGATAAGTCTGGCAACGATATTTTACTCGCGGGACAAAAATCAGGCGATGTATGGGGCTTAGACCCTGACAATAAAGGTGCAGTTGTCTGGAATAACAAATTGTCAGGT
>JABABO010000324.1 GCA_014238195.1 Kordiimonadaceae bacterium
ACAAAATATAGCTTTCACCCGCTTGGCTAACACCGTTCGGGCCAGCTTTCCAAGCCCCAATGATCAGATCATCATAGCCATCAAGGTTGATATCACCCGCACTGGCGACAGACCTGCCGCTTTCATCACCCGCGTCAATACCGCTCAGCTTAAACCCTGCGGCGCCATCAAGGCTGGAAAGTGCGATCAATGCGCCCAAGTTCGAGCCGCCAAACACCAGATAGGTTTCACCAGCATCAATATTGCCATTCGCGTCCGCTTTATAAGCCCCAATGATCAAGTCATCGTAACCATCGCCGTTAACATCCCCCGCGCTGGCAACAGAAAAACCGCTATTGTCACCCGCCTCAGCACCTGTCAGTTTAAGGCCAGTGCTGCTATCCAAGCTGCCTAAATCAATCGCGCTGACATCGTCCCCACTAAACCCATACACCACATAGCTGGCGCCTGCGCTGCCATTGGCACTTGGTGCGCCAATAATCACATCGTCGTACCCATCAGCATTGACATCGCCCGCGCTGGCAACAGAAAGACCGCTTTGGTCACCGTCACCTTCACCTGACAGGACAAAACCCTGCGACGCATCAAAACTAGATAGGTTGATCACACTGCCAAAACCAAGACCAGACCCAAACATCACATAAGTTTTGCCAGCACCATCACCTGGCACCCCAATGATCAGATCGCCGTAGCCATCAGCATTGACATCGCCGGCACTGGATACGCTATAACCACTTTGGTCAGCCGCATCAATTCCCTTGACAACAAAGCCATTGTTGCCATCAAGGTTGGATAATTCAATCGACGAACTCAAGCCCGCACCGCCAAACACAATGTAGCTTTCACCCGCAGAACTATCAGCGCCCTTGGCCCCAATGATGATGTCATCAAACCCATCACCGTTTAAGTCACCAGTACCTGAAACAGACCAGCCGCTATGGTCGTTCGCAGCAACACCTTTCAGGGTAAAACCATTGCTGCCATCAAGGCTGGATAGTTCAATCGACGCGCCCAAGCTGCCGCCACCAAACACCACATAGCTTTCACCCGCAAGACCGTAGGTATTGGAAGTGGCTCTGTTCGCGCCAATGATCAAATCATCATAGCCATCATCGTTGACATCACCCGCACTGGCGACAGACCAGCCACTATGGCTTTGAAGAATCGCCCCGTTGATAACAAAGCCATCGTTTGCGTCAAGGTTATCTAGGCTGATAACGTCTTCAAATCCACCTGTGTTTTTGCCATATAGAACATAGCTTTTGCCCTCATTTGTGAGAGTACCATTCGCAGGGTTTTCATCCCCTAAGTATTCACCAATGATAATATCATCAAAGCCATCGTCATTGACATCGCCAGCACTTGCAACCGAAACACCGCTTCGCGCAATATCGCCAAGCCCTTCAACGACAAAGCCGAAAGTTTTATGAACATACGCAAGGTCAATATTTTGAAAACCCGAAGTGAGCGGCGTGACATCAATCTTGTCCGTCACTCTGACTGTCAGACTGTGCTCCGTGCTAATATAGTCAAAGTCTTTGCTTTTCGCTGTGACGAATAGCTCATAAGTAAAGGCAGAATCATAGTCTGGAGCAACTTTGAATTCCAGCACGCCTGTATCCGAGTCAATCGTGAAATAATCATCATCACCAGTCTTTTGTATGCTATATGTGATATTTTCATCAGCATCAAAGGCCCCTAAGCTGGCCCGAAGATCGATAACAATGCCTGTGGTCTTTTCTTCAACGGATACATCGTTTGTATTATTAAAGTTGAGCGAAAGCAATCTTGGTCCACCAAAAATCACATAGCTTTCACCTGAACTGTCCCCATTCGGGTCAGCATTCCGTGCCCCAATGATCAGGTCATCGTAGCCATCACCGTTCACGTCCTGCGCACCTGATACCGAAAAGCCACTATAGTCGTAATTGGAAATGCCGTTTAAGACAAAGCCATTACTGCCATCAAGGCTGGAAAGGTTAAGGCCACTTGTGTAGGCGCTGAAATCGTCACCCCCAAACACCAGATAGGTTTCACCCGCATCGCTATTGCTATTTATGTCTGCATACATAGCCCCAATGATCAAGTCATCATAGCCATCGCCGTTGACATCCCCAGCACTGGATACGGAAATGCCACTATTGTCATTATCGGAAATGCCATTGATAACGAAGCCATTTGTACCATCAAGGGTGGATATATCGATGGTGCCACCCAAGCTACCAGCCCCAAACACCACATAGGTTTCACCCGCATCGCTATTGCTATTCGGGTCAGCATACCGTGCCCCAATGATCAGGTCATCATACCCATCGCCGTTGATATCGCCAGCGCTAGAAACCGAACTTTTTTCAGCATAAAAACCAAGAAACGACACACTGGCGACATCACTAAATTCAACCGATGCGCGAAAACCACCACTGGTACCGAACACCACAATGGCCCCCACATCTGATTCTGTAATATGACTCGCGCCAATGATCAGGTCGTCATAGCCATCACCATTAACATCGCCCGCACCAGACACGGAAAAGCCGCTTAAGTCACCCGTAATGCCATTGACAACAAAGCCATTGCTGCCATCAAGGGCGGAAAAGTTGATGCTGGCGGTCGCACTAAAATCACCGGCCCCAAACACCACATAGGTTCGACCAGCGTCAGAGTTGTCATTCGGGTCTGCATAAGGTGCCCCAATGATAAGATCATCATAACCATCGCCGTTGATATCCCCAGCACTGGATACGGAAAAGCCGCTTTTATCACCATCAGCATTTCCGTAAAGGACGAAACCATTGTTGCCATCAAGGCTGGACAGATTTAAACCAGTACCAAAGCTGTCGTCTTTCTCCTTCCCAAAAATGACATAGCTTGCACCTGCAAGACTATCATAGCCAACAGCCCCAATGATTATGTCATCATAACCATCATCGTTCACATCGCCTGCGCCTGCGACAGACCAGCCGCTATTAAGGCTATCACTACCGTTGATGACAAAACCGTCGCTGCTATCAAGGGCAGATAAGTTCAAGGATGGGCCAAAGGCATCTATGTCACTGTTGCCAAAAATCACATAGCTTGCACCTGCAAGACTATCAACACCATAAGCCCCAATGATAATATCGCCGTACCCATCGTCATTAATATCCCCAATGACTGAGACTGAACGACCACTTTTGTCACCTGCATCAATACC
>JABABO010000408.1 GCA_014238195.1 Kordiimonadaceae bacterium
CAAGGCTATAGTCATGGCTTTTAATCTTGCGCAGCGCTTCCTGCCCATCATGCGCGACATCACAAGACACATCAAGAAGGCGAAGCTGGCTTGTTAGGACATATCGGTTGGTTTCACTATCATCAACGACTAAAACATGTGCGCCTGATAACGCCCTATGGCCTGTACTGACCCCAGAATTTTGTAATGTGGCGCCCTCAGGTACTTGATCTAAATTCAATAGGCCCCTAATATGCTGGCGAAAATTGGTGCGTGTAAGCGGGGCGCTGTATAAAATCTTTGTGTCTGAGTTTAAAGGGTTATAACGTGTGCTCAAGGCACCAGAAAGGATGGAAAATCTCACTTTATTGTCATGTTTTTGTCTTATTGTTTGCCGCACATCTGCATAATCAAGGGCAGCGTCTCGTTCGTCAAACATTACGATGATTTGTTTTTTCTGCTGCTGAATTAATTTATTAGTTGCTTGCTCAATTGTGAGATCATCGCCATGAATTATTGCAGATATCCCATCATAGGATAGATATTTTTGTAGTATATTAGATAAATCTTTATCATTTAAAATCAATAAGACCGCATGATCGGGTATGGCCTGTTTTCGCATAGCAGGATAGTTTTTTTGCAATATTTGTCCCGAAGTAAAGGCCTGAGGAAACCTCAATTTGAAATAAAAATCAGACCCTTTACCAAGACTACTTTCAACTTTTATTTCACTATCCATTAAATTTATAAGTTTTGTAACAATTGATAAACCAAGGCCTGTTCCACCAACATTTTGGGCAATTGTATCAGAGGCTTGGGTGTAGGGTGTAAAAAGCTTTTCTATCTCGGATGATTTGATACCAACACCATTATCTTTAACAGAAAAATAAATATCATGAGTTTTCAAAGCTTTCTGTTCGCGTGATCGGCCATATTTAGCAGAGACAATAACCCGGCCCTTGGTGTCAGCTTGATTTGATGAAAATTTAATCGCATTGCCAATAAGATTAAATAAAACTTGCTGTATGCGTTTGGGGTCTCCGATGAATTTTTCATTGATTTCGGGTTCAACATACAAAAGTAAATCAACTGATTTTTCATTCGCCATAGGCGATAAGGTCTTGCACACATGTTCCATGATGTCGCAAAGATCAAAGGCGGTGTTTTCTAGATACAACTGGCCTGCTTCGATTCTGGAATATTCCAGAATGTCTTCGACCACATCAAGAAGCGAGCCTGAAGAACGGCGGATTGTCTGTAAAAGTCCATTTTGATATGTATTCAGCTCGGTTTTGCCCATCAGCTCAATCATCGCAAGGACCCCATTCATCGGGGTTTTAATCTCGTGCCCCATCATCGCTAAAAAAAGAGATTTCTCACGACTAGCAAAAACAGCTGCATCTGCAGCAATACGTTGTTGTTCTTCAGCCTCTATCAGCTTTTTTTTCTGCTTCAAGGCATGAAAACTCCAAGTTAGTCCTAAAATTAAAACAAGGACCAATAGACTGAGCAGTTGTAATGTTAAAGTATAATCGGTGCGCGTTGCCCCAATGGTCCAGCGCGTGAATATTTCTTCGCGCTGTGCAACTGTAATATCGGCGAGTGCTTTGTTTATAATTGTTATCAGTTGCGGCCAATCGCTACGCACGGCGAGGTGAATTGGATATTCTGCCGCTAAGGTATCTAAGGCTAATTTTACATTCACCAACCCCAAATCACGCGCGTGATAGACAGAAGAAACACTATTGGCCACAGCTGCATCAATTTCGCCTTCTGATAAAGCCACAAGCATACCTTCAAAGTCGTCGTAAGTTTTCAAACTTAATTCGGGCACTGCGTTTTTTGCAAATTGGTGATGAACCGTATTTTCTTGTACGCCTAAGGTTCTGCCGGCCATATCCTTTAAATCATTGATTGGTTCGCCGCCAACACGGGTCAAAATGGTGCGGTTTAATCGCCCATAGGGGATTGAAAAACTCAAGTAGGCTTCCCGTTCTTGATAATGGGCAAGCACGCCAATTAAATCGAGATCACGGTTTTGAATTTGCTGGATCGTTGCATTCCACGGCATTGGGGGTTGG
>JABABO010000325.1 GCA_014238195.1 Kordiimonadaceae bacterium
AGGTAGCGGCTATAGTTTTCAATACCTGCACAGCTGCCTGTTGCTTCTAGCATTTCAATATCGAACGTACAGCGCTGTTCTAGGCGTTGAAGCTCTAGGATACGGTTTTGCGCTTGATAATCAGCAAGTCGGCCTTTTAATTCATGCTTTATGTGCTTGATCGCTTGGTCAAGGGTTGGTTTTGGTGTGACATAATGACTGTTTGCATACAGCTTGATGCTGTCTAATGTGCCTGTGCGCTCCCCCGTTAAGGGATCAAATTCCTGAATGTCTTCGATTTCGTCGCCAAACATCATAAGCCGCCATGCCCGGTCCTCATAGTGGCTAGGAAACACATCAATAGTGTCACCGCGTACACGAAAAGTACCGCGCTGAAAGGCTTGATCATTTCTGTTATACTGCATACTGACCAAGCGCCTAAGCAGTTCACGGCTATCAATGGTTTGCCCTACTTTTAGCATGAAAGACATGGCTGTATAGGTTTCAACAGACCCAATCCCATAAATACAGGAAACAGACGCGACAATGATGACATCATCGCGCTCTAATATGGCCCGCGTAGCACTATGGCGCATACGGTCGATTTGCTCGTTAATACTGGCTTCTTTTTCAACGAAGGTATCTGTGCGCGGGACATAGGCTTCGGGCTGATAATAATCATAATAGGATACAAAATATTCCACTGCATTATGGGGGAAAAAGCTTTTAAATTCCCCGTAAAGCTGGGCCGCAAGCGTTTTATTAGGCGCAAGAATAAGGGCTGGGCGCTGTGTTTCCTCGATTATTTTTGCCATTGTGAACGTCTTACCACTGCCCGTAACACCCAGAAGCACTTGATCACGTTCTTGCCCCACAATACCTTCGGTTAAGTCTTTAATAGCTGTTGGTTGATCACCGTTTGGTGTAAAATCGCTGAGAACTTCCAAAGCAATTCCGCCTTCGGATTTTTCAGGGCGATCGGGACGGTGCGGCAAAAAGGGTTGTAGGTAATTACTTTCAGGCATATCACCGATCCTTATATATAAAATGGCACAGTGCCTACAATATCAATTTAAATTATACGCTAATTTGTTCTTGGTTTGTATTCAAGTCATATTCGTAAATTCAAGTGACTTTAGCGCATGTCTGTGACAAGGGCTTCAAACGCCTAATAATTGATCATATGTATAATTTATAGGCATATTCGCCCTTTATAGGGCAGATATTTATGGAGGACGCCTTGATAAATAAGGATTCTGAAAAGTGGCACAAAGCCTGCTAAGCTTCACCTTGATAATAATGTCTAATAATAATTTATGGGTAGTCCGATGATAAATCTAATCAAAAAGGGTTTTGCAGCCCTTGTTCTTTTAATGGCAGTTAGCACACCTGCGCTGGCCGATACGTTAAATTCTGGCGATACGGCTTGGATTATTGCTGCGACGGCTCTGGTACTGCTGATGACATTACCGGCTTTGGCGCTTTTTTACGGCGGACTTGTGCAATCCAAAAACGTTTTATCTGTGCTTATTCACTGTGTCACCATTGCTTGTGTTGCAAGCATTCTGTGGCTGATCGCAGGGTATAGCTTAGCCTTTACAGGTGACGGGGCCTGGATTGGTTCGCTGGACAAAGTATTTCTGATGGGTGTCACTACTGACAGCCTTTCAGGAACCATTCCTGAAATTGTGTTCTTTATGTTTCAGATGACTTTTGCCATCATTACCCCAGCACTGATTGTCGGGGCGTATCCCGAGAGGGTTAAATTCGGTGCTGTCGTGTTGTTTTCAGCGCTTTGGCTAATGCTTGTCTATGTCCCTGTCACACACTGGGTATGGGGCGGCGGATGGCTAGCGGCCCTAGGGGTGATGGATTTTGCTGGGGGCATTGTTGTGCACGCCACAGCTGGCGCAAGCGCAATTGTTTTTGCGGTTATGCTGGGCAAGCGCAAAGGATTTCCAACTGCCATAAAACCACCACATAATCCAGGATATGTTATGGTTGGTGCCTGTATGCTTTGGGTCGGGTGGTTTGGTTTTAACGGGGGTAGCCAGCTTGCAGCCGACGGCGGCGCAGGGATGGCAATCGCCGTAACACATCTGTCTGCTGCCACAGCTTCGCTTGTTTGGATGGGTATTGAATGGGCAAAATTTGGCCGCCCAAGTTTAATTGGTATGGTCACTGGCACCATTGCAGGTCTTGCGACTATTACCCCGGGGTCAGGATTTGTTGGTCCCATCGGCGGCGTTATTTACGGGGCCCTAGCAGCAATAATCTGTTACTACGCCGTTCAAATTCTAAAGCATAAGCTAGAGATTGACGATAGCTTAGATGTTATGGCTGTACACGGGGTTGGGGGTATTTTAGGAACGCTTTTGACAGCTTATTTTGTGCAATCATCGCTTGGTGGTGCTGGTTTACCAGATGGTCAAACCGTTCTTGGGCAGCTTTGGGTGCAAGGCCAAGGTGTCGTGGTAACTGTGGCTTGGTCGGTTTTTGCAACATGGGCTATTTTGATGCTGGTTCGTAAAACCATAGGCTTGCGCACAAATGAAGAAGAAGAATATAATGGCTTAGATGTCACAAGCCACGGCGAACATGCTTACGATTTGTAATTATAAGGAAATATGTATGAAACTGATTATCGCAATCATTAAACCCCATAAATTGGAAGGCGTCCGCGAAGCCCTAAGCGGTATTCATGTATCGGGCATGACCGCGATGGAAGTCAAAGGCTTTGGCCGTCAAGGGGGACAGACCGAAATATACCGGGGCGCTGAATATGTTGTAAACTTTATTCCTAAAGTAAAGCTTGAAATTGCCGTTAAGGATGATCAAGTTCCCAGCGCGCTAGAAGCAATTCGTGCAGCTACAGCAACCGGGTCTATCGGGGACGGCAAATTATTTGTCATTGACCTACAGGACGCAATGCGCATTCGCACGGGCGAGATGGGCGACGAAGCGCTTTAAAAATTCAACAACCAATATAGCGAGACCAATAAATAATGAGCTTATTATTTATTGATAAGTCGAACCGACACAAAGACTTATAGCTAAATGATGTGATCCAAGTTCACTGCATTTGGCTATAGAATGCCCATCATATCGCCGCAGGACGCTTTACGAGGGGTATTTCTTTTTTTCAGTGCTGATTTTACTTAATTGGTTGGCGAATATACAGATCCGTAGATTAATCATTGCTCTTAGCAAGCAGCATGACTATGAAGGGTAAGGGCTGTTTGCGGCTGTGTGACACAAATAGCTGATAATCTTATCACACGGATAAACGCCATTATTAAGGACCAGAGACAATGTCTTTTCTATCCAAAGCGCTTGATCGCATTAAACCAAGCCCTACCATAGCAGTTTCAACAAAAGCCGCAGAACTAAAAGCAGCCGGCGAAGATGTGATCGGCCTAGGTGCGGGTGAGCCTGATTTCGACACACCCGATAATATTAAAGAAGCAGCGATTAAAGCCATTTGGGATGGACAGACGAAATATACCGCCCCAGACGGCACGCCAGCGGTAAAAGATGCAATCATTACTAAGTTTAAACGTGATAATGGCCTGACGTACGAGCGGAACCAAATCACCGTTAACAGCGGTGGCAAGCACACAATTTATAACACTTTAATGGCGACATTGAACCCGGGCGACGAAGTGATTATTCCAGCGCCTTACTGGGTAAGCTACCCAGACATGACCTTACTGGCAGGCGGCACGCCCGTTGTGGTGGAAGCGGGTATCGAAACCAGCTTTAAAATGACACCAGAAGCGCTTGAAAATGCCATTACCGATAAAACCAAATGGTTAATATTTAACAGCCCGTCAAACCCTACAGGGGCTGCTTACAGTAAAGATGAAATCAAAGCCCTTGGTGATGTGCTTATAAAATACCCTCACGTCCATATTTTCGCTGATGATATATACGAGCACCTGACCTACGGTGATTTTGAATTTAACACCATCGCTGCCGTGGTGCCTGAACTTTATGACCGCACGCTCACCATGAATGGAGTTGCCAAAGCCTACGCCATGACAGGTTGGCGCATCGGTTTTGCAGGCGGTCCAGCCCATATCATTAAAGCCATCGCAAAAGTGCAATCGCAAAGCACATCGAACCCGTGTTCGATTAGCCAAGCGGCAACGATTGAAGCGCTTTTGGGAACGCAGGATTTTCTATCCGAACGCGCAGGCGTGTTTGCTGAGCGCCGCGATATGGTCGTTAAGATGTTGAACCAAGCTGAGGGCATTGAATGCCCCACCCCAGAAGGGGCATTTTATGTCTACCCCAGTGTTCAGGGCTGCATCGGCAAAACCACCCCAAAAGGTAACATGATTGCTACTGACGAAGATTTCGTCACCTATATCTTGGAAGAGTACGGCGTCGCTGCCGTACAAGGGGAAGCCTTTGGCCTTAGTCCGTATTTCCGTGTTAGTTACGCAACCAGCACCGAAGCATTGGTTGAAGCCTGCACACGTATTCAAACGGCTTGTGCAGCGCTAACTTAAGATCATATTGTTATTCGCTATCGGTGCTAGGCTTTATGCGGCCAATATAGGTTATCATGTACAGCGAGATCAATAAATAATGAGATCATTATTCGCAAAGTCCATTGGGATAAGTCGAACCAACATAAATACTTATAGCCAAATGAGGGGATCAAAATTCACTGCATTTGGCTATAACGGGAAGCGAAACCGAACTTCAAGGGTTGAACTGTGACTGAGATAGACGACTTGTTTTCTAAAGCCGCTCAGGTTGCCGCACCGGGTGCGAGTGAACCGCTGGACATCCCTAATGCTTGGCTACAAGGACGGACAGCCTTTGGCGGTTTAAGTGTTGCCCTTGCAGTTGCAGGGGCAAATGCTTTAAACAATCAGGGTGCGCCGCTCAGGTCCTTGTTGGTTAATTTTGTTGGCCCGTTAGGCGCAGGCAAAGCAACCTTAAGTGCAAACATGATGCGCACTGGAAAGTCTGTCACACAAATCAGCGCTGATGTAATCAATAATGACGGGGCACTAGCAACTCGTGTTTCTGCTGCCTTTGGGCATGACCGTGCAACAGAAAAGTCATGTGATACGCTTGACATCACTCAGCCCCCTGCCCGCAGTACCGTACCCCATGTGGA
>JABABO010000230.1 GCA_014238195.1 Kordiimonadaceae bacterium
GGACCCTGAACCAAGTTCAGTGTGACGATATGGGTTTAGGGGCAGGAACCCTGTGCAGTGCGTAACCCCCCCCCGTCACCCAGTGTACTCCCATCCCTCACCCAATCACTGTGGTATTTGGCAGTGCGGAGCGCGAAGGACACGGGGCCAGAAAATAAAGGAACCCAGTGGGAAAATATAAGACTTTAACAAGTCAGGCTATTCGTGAGTTATTTTAGATCAGCCCGCTTAAGAAGGTGCGCTCATAAGGGGCCCATGTGTCTTTTGGTTGTGCAAGACGGTTGGCTATAATCCTGAGTGTTGGGGTGTGCATGGCCATACCGATGTGACTGCAATAAACCTGAATATTTTCGTGTTTGTTGGTTTCTGGTTCGATGCACGCCTGCCAAGGAACAATGCCATCAAATTTAGAGAATATACTGGTCGTGGGCACGTTTAGCGGTTTGGCGACTTCCTTGGCCTGTGTTTCCATTACAGGGTCATATTCGTCACCCATCATGCGCTCGAACAATGCTTTAGGCCAACTTTTATCGGCACCATCAGTTTGGTAAGGACTGCCAAGCGAGATGACCATGCGGACTTGATCGGGGTTAATCGAGCCAAGCAAGCGCGCGTATATACCACCAAGGCTTTGGCCGATCACAGTAATTTTTTGGTCATTGTGTCGGCGACGTATTTCAGAAAATTTTGTCCGCATTGCTTTTTGTAAATGAATGCGCGGCCCAAGGTTTACCCCTAAATCCCAACCATAGACACTATAGTCAAGTCGACTTAAGAAACGGCGTAAAATGACTGTGCTGCTATCGCCTGCCATGAAACCAGGTAAAATCAATATAGGGTGTCCGTCGCCGTGAGGCAGGCTTGCGAGTAAAGCGGGACTAAAAGCCATTGTTGTCATGTCATAGCAGGCGCGTATAGGGTCACTTGCAAGCATTAAAATTGATGGCTTTACCGATTGTGGCATACTCATAAAATATCCTTGCTTTTTACACCTAGAAAGCGTCTAGCGCCGTTTTTCTGGAATCATACGGCACTAATTTCATGCCAATGGCAATAGCTTTGGCACAGGCAAAGCCAAAAGTTTGAAAGCCAAGACTAATGATGCCCTCGGCCAACAATTTAAGATACCATTAAATATACTGAAAAAGTGTAAAGTTCTGTGCGAGAGCATAAAATCAATTTATGCTCTACATAAAGATATTTTAGATGCTGGCCTCACACGAGGCAATATTTGGGTGTCACTTGTTAGAAATATCACATGGGTTTTTGCCATATGATAGTGCCTTTGATACCTTTGATGGCCTGTTTTGATTGTAGTATATTGGCAAATTTAATTAACCTGTCAGCGGCGGGCGCTTCCGTAGTGACTTGCCAATGATTTAAGCCAATTTGCGAGAAGGTTTCCTCATGAATATTTGTATAGTGGTCAAAATGCTGTGTCGCACGAATATTATCAGCATTGATAAAATCCACAGCCTCGTTCAGGGACTTGTAGATTGCCAATTCCTGAGACTTGGAAAGATGTCCTGACAAGAACCAAGCTCCAGACAATGGGGCATCGGGCATAACTTCAGCATAATAGCCCTTAATAAGGGGGTGGGCCTCTTCCTCGTTCAAGATTTGAGTGGCAAAAGGTTCGACCGCGTTAACAGCATCAATTGCGCCTGTGGCTAAAGCTGGCTGCCACTCTGGCGGCGGCATTTCGATATATTGAATATCGTCTACTGTTAAGCCGTATTTTGGTAGGACAATGTTTGCAACAACTCTGCTGATCGTGCCTGGAAAAAAAGCAACCTTTTTTCCTTTTAAATTTTGCAAATCTACACCCGTTCTGGCAAGCAAATAATCTGTGGGTTTGCGCTCAGTAGTGCCTTTTGTATAGCCATTTAATAAAACCGCAGAAAATATTTGATCTGCGTCGAAACCGACATCCAAGACAGCGTTTGTGGCACCGATGCCAATAAAATCAATTTCTCTGGCTGCTGCGGCTGCTGCGATTTCATTGCTGGATTGAAACTCCACCAATTCAACATTAATTCCATGTGCGGCAAAGAAACCTTCTTCTTCAGCGACAAATATGGGGAGCGCTGCTGCTATAGCTAAATAACCGACTTTAACGACATCTCCTTGTACTTCTGGCCCTTGTGGTTCTGGCCCTTGTGGTTCTGGCCCTCGTGGTTCTGAATTGTCACTCATAAAGCTTTTTTGAATAACAACAAGGATAATGACGCTTATTGCTAAAACACCAATAATTTTCTTCATATGACCCTCCTAAGGACATTCTATAGCGAGACCAATAAATAATGATTTCATTATTTATTGATAAGTCGAACCGACACAAAAGCGAGACCAATAAATAATGATTTCA
>JABABO010000240.1 GCA_014238195.1 Kordiimonadaceae bacterium
ACCATAAGCAGCCATCCAAGCGGCACCGCTTTTTGAGAGAATGGACGACGTGTTGACAATTGCCCCAGCTCCCGCTGCATCCATCAGGGGTAACTGATGCCGCATCGCATGCCAAACCCCCATGACATTGGTACGCATAACATCTTCAACCATGTCCATGCTTTGGTCAGGGAAGCGGGCCGCATGATGACTAATACCAGCGTTATTGAAAGCCGCATCCAGTCGGTCATATGCACTGTATGCTTTAAGAACAAAGGCTTTAACCGCAGCATCACTACGCACATCAGCGTGACAATAAATAGCGTGTCCCTGCAAATCTGCGGCGTTGACCTCTTGCGCTACACGTGCACCTTCCTCGTCAATCAAGCCACAAAAAAATACAGTAGCGCCTTCCCCAGCAAAGGCTTTCACAGCCATTTCACCAAGGCCAGACGTGCCACCTGTTACAAGTATTGTTTTATCCTTAAAGCGCATGTGTACGGTCCTGTTGATTAAAGCCATAGCAATTCATTGTGTATTATGCTTGTAAGCGTCTAAAGGTGCAGCACATGTAGCCCTTTACTGATACTAAGCCTTCACAGGAATATTACAAAAATTGCCTTGGCTATTGGCTGTGTATATCTCTTCGGCAAAGGAAGGGCCATAGGCTAAGCGCTCTGCTTGGTTTAAATCCCCAAAGGCATCTTTGTCAATGTGTAGAATTAATTGATCACCACGGCGGATGATTTGCCCTGTTATATTGATCGGTTTAGCAACATGTGGGACAGATATTTCTGCGGCACTTTTATGATCTGTGTTTGCCATTAGATAACCCGCACGCTCCCCCTTAGCGTTTTTAACCACAAAAATTGGCGGCATTTCACCCATTAAACACAGGGCTGCGCAAGTTTTATGGGTTTTCCCTTCGCCAGGTTTCATGACGCCCAGAAAACATTTACTGTCAACAATTTCACCCACTAGTGTTGTCTTGGCAATAGTGCGTATTGATACATCTGGTAAAGTAATTGCAACAGGTAAAAGCTCTATAGCCTCTGCGCCTACAATTTCCAGCATTTCATAACCACCACGGGAGATATAATTTCCTGTCAGCGCCAGTGACTTACCCTTGAACTTGATGGCAACATCATTCACAGGCTGTTTCCCAAGCCCCACTAATAAAACACTCCGCATACCAAATTGATTATCGCTGGGAATACGTAAAACTGGGTAGGGTTCTGTGTCCATAACTCCGCTTAATGTTACAGGAGTGGTCAAATCCCATACACCAGCGCCTGCCGATTTTTGGCTGATACTATGCCACAAAGAAAACAGCAAAAACATCAAAAGAATGAAGGGTATCAACAGCTTGTAAAAAGCTGATAATTCTTTCGGCAACCCAAGATAGCCAACATAAAAAGGGGATTTATCTGAATTTTTCATGATGCATTCGCTTCTGCCGTAAGTTTATCAGTGTTTGGTATTAATGTCACGGGCCGCGCGGTGCCTTCTGGCAGTGGGTTCGGGTCCAAAAGCATATCATCACCGTCTAAACTGACATGGTAAGTGGATATTTTTTCTGTATACGGCGGCGGTGATTGCCCATCATCCGGGCGGTATTGATACCCATGCCATGGGCAGGTGATGCAGCCATCAATGACTTTGCCTTCCCCAAGTGGGCCAAGCTGATGCTTACAGACATTACTGATGGCTGCGAGTTTGTTACCATCATAACGATACACAGCAACTTTTTCATTCTTGTCTATGGCAACTGTGATTGCTTGGTTATTTTCAATGGTCTGCCACGGACCTATATTCACATGGCCTATATTCACACCTTCGTCGCGGTCAAGGTAAAGATCGTTGCGGTTTTCCCTAAATGCAGCAGCTAAATGCAACGCCCCAACAATCAGTACGCTGAGAAACCCCATAATAGGCAGAAAGCCCGTAAAATCTGTTTGCAATGCCCCCAAGGCAATATGCGCAATGGTCAAGCCGTACGCAATATACACAAACATATGCAAGGATTTCCACACACTTGGTCCCAAATTTTTATTCCAATAGTCATGGCTAGTTGCGGCCATGATAAGAAGAATAAACAAAGCGGCGATACCCAATATTTCGAAGGGAAACTGCGCGAGAGAGCCATAATCGTGATGTGCACTCACAAGGGATTTAAACGGGTTGATCACCCCAAATCCATTATACCAAACGGTTACTATAATCCCGTGGATGAGGGTGACAAGAAATGTTGAAACCCCCAGATGGCGACGATTATACAGTATCGGCAAAAAGCGTTTATCAAGTCGTGCAAGCGGTCCGATACAAAGGACCATGGTCAACAGTAAGAAAGCGCAGCTTCCAAAGGCACGGATCAACAAAATTGCTGGCGATAAGGCTGCCACACCTTTAAACACCGCGCTGCTCACCCCCATGAAAACCACAATATACAGGATGACCCCTAACCATAAATACAGGTCATACTTCTTTTTATCAGAATTCCACTGAACGGGGACATATCCTTGGCTCATGGGAGGTGCTCTTTTTCTGTTGCTCCCGGCCATGTGTTTTGCACAGGTGTATCAACGCGGGCGCCCACAGCGATATAGAAAAAAGCCAAAAGTATAGGGGTTAATATGAACCATGTTAAGCGATGGATTTTTTGGTGCTTACGTTTCATGATTGCCCCCCTGCGTTTAACCATCTGTGCATTAATATAGGCCATAGGATGATCGAAGCAGGCAACCACATCAGGCGCGTTGCTTTGCTCGCGCTTCTTGCAGCATGATCAATTTTTGCATAGCCCTTTGTCATAAAAGCAAGGCCAAACAATAAGCCAATAGCGAAATAAACAGTTAAAAATATTCCCACAAAAGTCATATGATAAACCTCATGCTAGAGATGCTATAAATAAATATCAGCATGAGTAAAGGCGAACGTCAAGCGCTATAGCGAGACCAATGAATAATGAGATCATTATTTATTAGACGAACCGAAATAAAAGCGAGACCAATGAATAATGAGTTCATTATTTATTGATAAGTCGAACCAACACAAAAGCGAGACCAATGAATAATGATTTCATTATTTATTGATAAGTCGAACCGAC
>JABABO010000396.1 GCA_014238195.1 Kordiimonadaceae bacterium
ACGGGCAAACGGCGAAAATTTTCGCGGTGATGTATGGCGTGATCGTAGTTCAGAAGGCATAGCCCCAGATACGCCCTATGCAATTCGTATCAAAATGCCCCGTAAGGGCCGTACAATCATCAATGATATGGTGCAAGGGGATGTGGATGTTGCAAACAGTGACCTTGATGATATGATTCTTGTTCGCAGTGACGGAAACCCCACTTATATGCTGTCAGTCGTGGTTGATGACCATGATATGGGTATAACCCATGTTATTCGTGGTGATGATCATTTGAATAATGCTTTTCGCCAGCTTAAAATATACGAGGCGATGGGTTGGGATGCCCCAGTTTTTGGTCATATTCCTTTAATTCACGGCTCAGATGGTAAAAAGCTTTCAAAGCGCCACGGCGCGTTAGGTGTCGAAACCTATGCAGAAATGGGATTCTTAGACGCAGCCATGAGAAATTATCTTGTCCGCCTTGGATGGAGCCATGGTGACAGTGAAATATTTAGTACCGAACAAGCAATTGATTGGTTCGACGGTAGCCATATTGGGCGCGGACCTTCGCGATTTGACTTTGATAAGTTTGATAATCTCAATGCGCATTATATTCGTAACACTGATATCACGCAGCTTTTTGACTTGATTTCTGATATGCTGAGTGATCTGATCAGGCATAGTTTAAGCGTCGAAGAAGCAGAGCGCGTTATACAAGCCATGCCTGCGATGGCAGATCGGTCAAAACGTTTAACGGACTTAGCAGATAATTTATCGTTATTCTGCAATATTAGACCGCTGGTATTCACAGAAAAAGCTCGTAATCAAGTGAGTGGTGATACCATTACTGTATTGGCGGCATTGAAACAGGAATTAGCACAGCTTGATGTTTGGTCTAGCGAGACCACTAAAGCTGCTATGAGTAACTTTGCAGAAGCAAAGAGTATAAAACTAGGGAAAGTCATGCAACCCGTTCGGGCTGCTGTCACGGGTGGTAAACAATCCGGTGATCTTGGCGAGACACTTGAAATCTTAGGGCAAGCAGAAACGCTGGCTCGTTTCAATGATATTTGCTGAAACTAAGATAGATGTGATTCCCTCCTCGGGTTTATAGACCCGGGCTATAATTTAAGAAGAAAGAGGAGTTAAAGACCATGGCAAATGATCCAATGAAGTTAAAGAGCGATACGCATGATATTGACCTACCCGTAATGGAAGGTTCCGTTGGCCCGAAAGTCATGGACATCCGTAAAGTGTACGCACAGACTGGCATGTTCACATTCGATCCAGGATTTACATCAACAGCAAGCTGTGAAAGCCAAATCACCTATATTGACGGTGATAAAGGACAGCTGCTTTATCGTGGCTATCCTATTGAACAACTGGCTGAAAATAGCGAATTCATGGAATGTTGTTACCTTTTGATTTTTGGGGAATTGCCTTCAAAAGCTGAATACAAGAAATTCGTAGGTGATATCACTCGCCATACTATGGTGCACGAACAATTGCAGCGCTTTTTTAGCGGTTTTCGCCGTGATGCACACCCAATGGCAATAATGGTCGGCGTTGTTGGCGCTCTCGCTGCTTTCTATCATGACAGCACAGATATTAACGACCCTCACCAGCGCATGGTGGCTAGCTATCGTATGATCGCAAAAATCCCTACGATTGCTGCTATGGCCTATAAGTATTCTGCTGGACAACCCTTTGTATATCCGCGTAACGAGCTTTCCTATTCTGGAAATTTCCTCAATATGATGTTCTCAGTTCCCTCCGAAGACTATAAAATTAGTCCAACACTTGAAAAAGCGATGGACCTTATTTTTATCTTGCATGCTGATCATGAACAAAACGCATCAACATCAACTGTGCGACTTGCTGGGTCAAGCGGCGCTAACCCTTTTGCCTGTATTGCTGCTGGTATAGCGTGTTTGTGGGGGCCTGCACACGGCGGGGCGAATGAGGCATGTTTGACCATGCTTGATGAAATTGGTACTGTAGATCGTATCCCTGAATTTGTCGCCCGCGCGAAAGATAAGTCTGATCCTTTCCGTCTTATGGGCTTTGGTCACCGTGTATATAAAAACTTTGACCCACGTGCGACAGTGATGCGCGACACAGCGCACAAGGTTCTTGAAGAACTTGGTGTAGATGATCCGCTGTTTGATGTGGCGATGGAACTTGAAAAAATCGCCCTAGAGGATGAATATTTCATTTCTAAAAAGCTTTATCCAAACGTGGATTTCTATTCTGGTATTATTCTTAAAGCCATGGGTTTTCCCACAGATATGTTTACTGTTTTGTTCGCGCTCGCCCGTACATCAGGCTGGATTGCCCAGTGGAATGAAATGATTGAGGATCCAACACAAAAGATTGGTCGCCCTCGCCAATTATATACTGGTGCACCTGCACGGG
>JABABO010000091.1 GCA_014238195.1 Kordiimonadaceae bacterium
CAATGTGCCAGGTAAGATTGAGCCCATAGTTTGGACATTGCCTGTATTTTTTCTAGCAACCCTTGGCTTCTTACTTTGGTTTTCTACGCTTGGGTGATACTGATAACATGAGAAAAATAAATTATGACTGATATTCAAAGCGCTAAAAATCTTGTGCGTGACCTTCACCGCGATTTTGACACAGCTAAGACTGATGACTTAACCGATGCGTTGGCGAAATATGTGAGCCAAACTTATGTCTGGCGCGGTATACACCCTTTTTATGAGCACTATGGCGCAGGCGATGTTGTCACGCACTTCTGGCGGCCCTTGCGACAAGCCCTCGCGCATCTACAGCGCCGCGAGGATATTTTTTTCGCTGGCCTTAATAATTGTGATGATGGCAAAAGCCTATGGGTCGTTAGCATGGGAAACTTTATGGGCCTGTTTGATCAAAATTGGCTTGGTATTCCATCCACTGGAAAAATGGTTTTTTTGCGCTACGCAGAATTCCACCGTGTTGAAGATGGTAAAATTGCTGAAACGGCGCTATTCTGTGACATATTATCAGTGATGCAACAAGCTGGGCATTATCCCCTACCCCCCATGACTGGGGCTAGCTTTTTATATCCTGGGCCAAAAACCCATGATGGGCTTTTGTTTGGACCGTCTGATGCGGCGGAATCAGCCAAGACAATGGCGCTGGTTAATCAGATGATTGATGATCTTGACCAGCTTAACAAGACCGAGAACGATCATTGCAAACCAAGCTATCTTGCACGCACTTGGCACGACGATATGATCTGGTACGGCCCCACGGGTATTGGTGCTAGCTACACGATTGAACGGTATCAAAAACAGCACCAACTGCCCTTTAGGGCCAATCTGACAGATAAAGTCTATAACGGACATATTTGTCGCACATCTGAGGGAAATTACTGCGGATTTTTTGGATGGCCAAACCTGAACAACCGCAATACTGGCGGCTTTTTGGGCTTGCCGGCAAGTGCTGACCGTGCGCCCATGCGCGTTGTTGATATTTATCGACGTGAGGGAAATAAGCTCGCTGAGAATTGGATTTTTATCGATGTGCTACATTATCTGTATGAGCAAGGGTTGGATGTTCTTGCAAGGATGCGCGATATCAATCGCACATAATCACGCATAATTTTTGCGGCGTCCGAGACTGTGCTGCGCGTAGGGATCAAACCTGCAATATATAGCGAGACCAATAAATAATGATCTTATTATTTATTGATAAGTCGAACCGACACAAATACTTATAGCCAAATAAGGGGATCAAAATTCACCGCAATTGGCTATAAGAATAGGAGAAAGGTAAACCTTTCCCCTATTCTTTTAACGCAATGGTTATGAGTAACGCGGCCTGTTATTAGAAGCGTGCCTTAAATTTTACGCCAAAGTTACGCGGGTACAAATATGATGTTTGTGCAATATCATCACTATTGTTATTACCCCGCGCAAGCACGGCTGTATTTTCAAGGTTTTCAACAAAGACTTCAACGGAGTATTTTTCATCCGCATCATCCCAAATTAAACGCAAATCAGTTTTGGTGAATGAGCCTTGATCGTGCGCTGAATCTGTTGCCAGCAAATTACTGGTGTTATAGCCGCCAGAATAATAGAATTGTGCATAGGGTGTTATGGACCCTTTATCACCGTTTAAGGCAATTCTGTAGGCCGCACTGGCACCCAGAGTGAGTTTCGGGGACCACGGGGTGCGATTTCCATTTTGATCAACAAAGCTTTGCACTTGGCCATCATACAGTTGATACGGATTTCCCTGACC